>DATNQB010000001.1 GCA_036702875.1 Oculatellaceae cyanobacterium
TTAGATATTTTTCTTTCATGCACTAAAGATGTTTGCGAGTTAATGAGATTAAAGCCAAATAAAAGCTTAAATTTTTACAGAGGTTTAAAAGCTGCATCCCTTATTCAGTCTTGTCTTTGACGGGGTTGTCACCCCGTCAAAGGGATTATTTGACATCTAGATACAATGGTAGGTAGCAATTTTTCAGGTGATGATGTTAGTAAAATCATCAAAGTAGAATTAGGTGATTCCAAGGTTTTGAGCAGTGCATTGGCAGCACTGGGATGAAGTGTCTCAGCATTTTCGATTACTACTATTTTGCGGTTAGATAATAGCGGTTTATTGGCAGTAAATTGTGTAATTTCTCTCACTTGGTCTATGCGGATAACAGGTGGAACTTTTCGCTTGATTCCGTATGCTATTGCTTCGGTTTCGTTGAATAATTTATCTTGATGTTGATAAGTTGGTGTAATCCATAGCAAATCTGGATGTGTCCCTGCTTGTATTTGAGCTAAAGAATTAGCAGGAAATAATGCCTGAATTAGACAAATAGTAGTTAACCGTTTACCAACTCCATTTTGACCTGCAAACAGATAAGCTGTTGGTAGATGGTTGCTAGTAATCGCAGATGTAAGTAAGTTAACTGCTAAATCTTGACCAACAATTGTATCGAAAATGCCGGGAGAAATTCCGCTTGTTAATTCCGAGGTAGATGTCCAGCTAGTTTCTTCTCTGGAATGCTTGTCAGAGGTAGGTAAATTTGGCAAAGATTGTAAAATACTCATAGTTAGCACAATTTGATTAGTTGATTGGTGATATCTGTGTTACTACCACCAGTTTTAGTCAGAAGTTCGAGTTCTAATAGTTGACAGAGATTTTGTTGCAATCTGTGTAAGGAAACGGCAGCTATTTCTTTTCTGATGTAATAAAGCCGTTTGGGATTAGTAATTTCTGCTGCTTGTGCAATTACACTATCGCTTTCTCCTTTCTGAGTTAGAAGTTTTACCCATAACCAGGTGCGAAATTGGGTAATTAAAGTAGCAACTATTTTGGGAAGAGGTTCATTGTCAGCTAGAAGATGATTGAAGCAGGTAATTGTTTCTACTACATTTCGTTGGAGAATGTAATTGGCAAGTTTCAAGCTATTGCTAGTGTTGGCAGATACGATTGTGAATACATCTACTGCGGTAATTTGGCGGTTGAGAGCGTATAAACTTAACTTTTGCAGTTCGCTATGTAATAATCTGCTGTTATTACCCACAGTTTCTACTAAGGCGGCTACTGCTTCTGACGTTAGGTTTAAACTTAATTGATGGGCTGTTTTGGTGACGTATGTTAAAAGTTGTTCGTGCTGCCAAGGTGGAATGATAGGAAATTCTTGAAATTGTGCAAATTTTAAAAGTAGCTTTGTTGATTTGAGTCGAGCATCTGGTTTAGTGTTGCTAGTGAATAGTAAGGTATTATCTTGAGGGAGATTGTTTAAGCAATGTTCGAGAGATTCTAGTTGTGCTTCTGTACATTCTCCTCGATTATTTTGTAACCAGATTAAACGACCCCCCTCTCCCCAAGCTGCGCTGGTTGCCAGTTCAATTCCTTGCATTAATGCTTCAGGATGTGGTGGAATTTTGGTATAGTTAAACTGTGACCAATTGGGGTGACAAATAGTAGATTGCAGTTGTTTTACTGCTAAAGAAATAGAGAATTCATCTTCTCCATAAAAAACTATTACTGGCATTTAAGTTTCCTTTATTTGAATTAATTTTCTGGTTTTGCGTTGAAAAGAGAAAAGTATGAGCATTTCAAGCAAATCAAATTTTGAGTAGTATTCCCCCTGCTCCCCGCTAGAAAGCCCCCCTGCCTATGAAACCCTGCCCCGAACCCTAATAGGGCGTGATTCAGTCAGGCGGTAAGTTTCGTGTAAATGATGAAGATTGTATTTATCAATGATGGCTAGATAGCATTTGACATTACTTGCAGGGGTTTGAGTCATATATAATTCTTCTGGTAGAGGGATACTAACTCCTCCTACTAACTCAAACCATTTTCTAAATCTTCGGTAGTACCCTAATTTGGATTCAAATGAGGCGTTGCTCATTAAGAATACCAGTTTACCGTTCGGTGCTAAACAGTGATAATAAGCATGAGTAATGTGAAGTTCTTGCTGAGGAAATGGTGGGTTGCCAATAATTCTCTGCACTAAGGTTTGGGGTTGATAAGTTAAAAAGTCGTCCCAGACTACTAAATATCCTTTGAGTGTGAGGATGAGTTGGTTGAGAGCGAATTGTTCTATACAATGCAAGTTTTGACTAAATTTACTAATAAGATTACATAGAACTCCTATTCCAGCACTTGGTTCAAGCACGGTCATTCCTGGTTGAATATCTGCGTGTTTAACTATAATTTCAGCTACCCATTGTGGTGTGGGATAAAAATAGTTGTCATGTGGTGCTGTTAGTAGTGCAAGTTGTTCTAATTGGTGTACAGCATTAGGTTCCATATTAAGGGGAATTCATTCATCATTTTTTCGCGTAAGCGAATATTATTCCAATACTGCTTGGTTAAGTTTATTTTCCCTTTTCAAGAATATTTCAACAAAAAACATTTGGAAAACCAACGCAGTATTGGCTAATTCAAAATAAAGTAAGTTGTTGGTAACTGTTAGAGTTATCAGCAGCTACTACTGAACGAATTGAGGAGCGACTTTGTGAAACCACATTGAGGTAATAGCTAACTGCATAATCTCCCGTAGTGGTAACTCCATTAATCCCTTGATAATAAGTTACTGTTTCTCCAGCTTTACCTAAAGTCAGTAAAGTTTTTTCATTAGCTTTGATTTTTCGTGTTATTTGGATATTTTCAATAGCTAACTTCCCCGCACAAATTGTATCTACTAATTCCTGGTAGTAATCTTCAGCTAGTTGTGGCGATTTGATATATTTAGTTAAGTAAATCACAGGAAATTCTTTTTCTAATTTTGACCTGTCTCGTTTTTTCCAAATCCCTTTTAATGTCAGACTACCATCTTCATGCCAGAAAAGATAATTCTTCGCACCTTTGGCTGGTACAAACATGGCTTTTGCTGTTGTTTCTAATTCAATATTAATGCCACTAGGCATGGCATCAGATAAGGTTTGAAAAACTACATTGGGTTCAGGATGACTGAAGAAAACACCGTCTGTATCTGATTCAACCTGAATACCTCCCGCCGCTTCAATTACTGCTATCATGTGTTGCAATATTCTTCTACCATAAGCTGTTACTAAAGCCGCAGCTTCCATATCATTGAAGCCAACTCCTCCTGTACCATAGAAACCAAATAAGGAGTTAATTAATACTTTTAAAGCTGAGGATGCTTGGTTGGCTACCATGTCTCCTTTTTTAGCTTCAGCTTTGAGACGCAGACGTTCTGTTGTGAGATATTGTAATACTGATAGAGCGTGGCGTTTAGTGTCTTTACGAGAGCATATACCATATTTGAGCATGATACTGGGATACAGACTGGAAACATCAACTTTAGCAATGTTGTAATGTAACCCTGGAACAGAAATAACTAAGCCTCCAGCAAATTTTACTTTGCTATCTGGTTGAGGTTTAATATTGGGATAAAATGATTGCAAGATTCTTTGCCATTTGGTGGCATTACCTGTTATTGCTAGTTGTTGTAAGTTCATGCTTGGTACTATTAAAGCTTCGTACCAGTATGCAGGTACTAATTTATCGGCAATAAGTTTGGTATCTTCTAAATCTAGTTGGAGATATTCTTGTATTGTTGCCCAGTTGTTGTTATGCCAACAATCTTGAATTTGGGTGTGGTTAAGAACTAATCTGGGTTGTTTTCTTAGTCCCATTTCTAGAACTATGTTTTTCAAGGAGTAGGAGGGATTGAGAGATTTGGTGATAAAGTCCCAGCGTAAGGCGCAGATATAAACATCTACGTGATTGGTCTTTTTGTAGAAGATTTCTTGAATTTCTAGAGGTGTACCGAAGATTTGGGCGCTAGGAATACGACGGGGACGTTCTGATAATTTAAAATGATGTTTGATTTTTAAGGTTTCTAATCTAGCAATGATGAATGGCAGGTCAAAGTTCATGCCATTGTAAGTTAGCAGAACTTCAGGATTAACACGGTTGAGGAAATTGAGGAATTGTTGTAAAAGTTGGGTTTCATCTTCTTGCATGAAGATGGTGATGTCTCCTGATTCTCTCATACATCCAATGGCGATGATGCGGTCTTTGCTACTATCTAATCCGGTGGTTTCTATGTCTAAGATTAATTGTCTTAGTTGGTTATAAGGTTGTAGTTGCGTTTGAGGATGCCACGATTCAATCGGATTGGGGCAGTTATGGAGGATGTCTAGGTCGGATTCGCCTACTATGATTTCTTTACCTATTTGTTGGCAGAATTGATGATGTGAGTACATATTTTTATAGGGGAAAGGTTAAAGGGGACAAGGGGACAAGGGGAGGGGGGACAAGTTACTGACGATTCCTCACTCATATAGGTAGGGAAAGAACTTGGCTATGAGGAACGCACTCTTATCTTGCTAACTTCAAAGAAGAAGAGGGGGAGAGTTGGGGTCAAGGGGATAGGGCTTGAAGCACGAAAACACATCTTCAGTAGCCAACTCTTTCTCAATGCAGCTAGAGATGGCTCATACTTTTTTAATCTTCTCAACTCTCCCCCTCCCCTTGTCCCCTTGTCTCCCCTTAGTAAATAAGTGATTAAATCAATTGCAAGCTTGTACTACTACCCAGAGTTTTAGATAAAGCTGTTTCCAAACGCTCTACTGGTACTTTCTTTTTCAATGATTCAGAAGTAATCTTAATAGTTGCTACTCCGTCTTCTATTGCTATTAGTTGTCCATGCTGTTGTAGTAGTGCTTTGGTACTAAGTGGCAGATTATTTAGGGTTTTTGTCCAAATTTCTGGTGATGATGTTACGGGTGTTGGTGGTAGCGTTTTTGTATCTTGATTCTCGTTGATTGTAATAGTAGGCTCACTTGCTAGTGATAACAATCCTAGCAATGTAACTTCTAACCATAAGCACGGTTGAGTGGTGTTTCTAATTAAAACTTCACTGTCTTTGAGATGTTTTTGTCCCAGGAAGATTTGTTGAGTGTCCCAAGTTTTGGCAAGTTCGCATAATTGAAGCCATGTTGGAGGTGTTAATGCTACTAAGTCACTACGATTGGGGGCGGTTTTGGCTATGAGTAAATTTCGGTAGAAACTAGCTAGGTTTTGCAGGATACTTAACGGTTCTTTACCTTTGGCTACTATGTGGCTAGTTTGTTCTAGTAATGCTTCAGAGTTCTTAAGTGCGATCGCACTCAATATTACCATTAAGTCGGTTTCTGGTACTGCTCCTACTAAATCCCAGACTTTTTCTACTGTTATTTGACCCGATAATAAACTTAGTTGGTCTAATAAACTTTCTGCATCTCGTAATCCTCCTTGTGCTATTTGAGCTACTAATTTTATTGCTTTGGTTGTGATATTGATGTTTTCTGTTGTGGCAATATAATTTAAGTGTTGCACCATTGCATCTAAGGGAATGCGCCGAAAGTCAAATCTTTGGCAGCGCGAGATGATGGTTGGCAGGACTTTTTGGGGTTCTGTGGTTGCTAGTACAAAGATTACATGGGCGGGTGGTTCTTCTAGTGTTTTGAGTAAGGCGTTCATGGCGGCGCTGCTAAGTCCGTGTACTTCGTCAATGATGTAGACTTTGTAGCGTGCGGTGACCGGGGCGAATTGAGCGCGTTCAATAATTTCTCTGACTGCATCTACTCCGGTATGAGTGGCGGCATCAATTTCTATAACGTCTAGGCAGGAACCTGTGGCGATGCTTGTACATAGAGGGCATTCACCGCAGGGTGTGGGGGTGGGTTGGTCTGAGTGTAAGCAGTTTAATGATTTGGCTAGGATGCGGGCGCTGGAGGTTTTACCTGTGCCTCTAGCTCCTGTGAATAGGTAAGCTGGTGCTATTTGTTGGCTGTTGATGGCGTTTGTGAGGGTGGTGGTTATGGGATTTTGACCTACGAGTTCTGTGAAGGTCTGGGGACGATATTTTTGATGTATTGGGGTATACATAGGTGTTGGTTGTGGGTTGATTAGATAGTCTTTTAGGCAGGGGGGCGGGGTGCAGGGGGAGTTAGAACAAGCTACCGACGATTCTTCATTGATATAGGTTCAGAACTTGGTGCGTGCGCGCGAACTTGAGAACGCTAACTTAATAGCGTGCAGGCGCTTATTGGGATTCATCGGAAAACCTATCTATATCTGTCTGCAATACTTGTTTTCTTTTCCCCCTGCCCCCTGCTCCCTGCTCCCTGCCCCGAAGCCTCTTATTCAATACTCAGAAGGTAAGAGCAAGACTTTTTGAATCAGGTACAATTTAATGAAGCTTAAAGGGAAATCTGTATACTCGATTTCTTGTTTAACTACTGGTTCGGTGTCGGAATCTTCTTGGCAAATGAGTACAGCAGATTTATCTGATGAAACTATTAGTTGCCATAACTGAAAGTCTTTTAATGCAGCTTGAGAAAGCAATTGTTTTGTTTGATGGGAAGCAATAGCATCTAACAACCAATATGCTTGTGCTTTATTGGCTAGGTATTTGACTCCTTGTGTGTAACAAATACCTAAAAA
The DNA here is from genome assembly GCA_036702875.1 of Oculatellaceae cyanobacterium. Classification (GTDB taxonomy): domain Bacteria; phylum Cyanobacteriota; class Cyanobacteriia; order Cyanobacteriales; family PCC-9333; genus Crinalium. The sequence continues at coordinate 6,625 of DATNQB010000001.1, forward strand.
ATGTCGATAAATTTCTTCACTTCCTGTAAAAGCATCTAGTTCTGTTTGCGTTAAAGCCACTGGGAATATTTTCCTAATTGATGAATATATCGTTGATGGTGTAAACCCAAGTTTGATGAGTTAGTTTTGTTTTTGTGGTTGACAGATTGGGCAGAAGCGGGGACTGTTTTTCTGACGTTTTAGCAAGCGTTCTAATGTGCGATCGCCTTTCCAGACTTCTACTAATTTGAATTTAATTCCGCGTTCTTTAGCTACTTGGCATAAACGAGAACCAGTTCCTAATCTGTGTTGACGAATTCTTTGATCTAAATCTTTTGTATAACCTAGATAATGTTGTGCTGGTCTAGTAGAATTGATAGGCTGGTTGAAGTGTAATAAGTAGACGGTCACGGCTAAGTAACGAATAGCGATTTCATTCTTTTAATCGCGTAAGCGTTCCCAGGAATAGCCGTTAGATAAAATAAAAATAAATTATTTAGCTAATCTTAAATATTAGTAAATCGAATAAACTTACGAAACAAAATATAGTTTAACTTTAAAAAATATTTTTTTATTTAAGAAGTTTGTCCCTGTAATTAATTTTTGCCAATCTTCGCGCATCTTTCGTTGACCAATGTTTTATTAAGGGTAAATCTGGTACATCTTTAAATTTATCGAATAGTTCGCGTTCTCCTGTGATAATTGAAACAAGGGTAGCAATAGCTTTGCAACATCTTTTGGGATAGCATACTACTTGTTCCTCAGCAAATCTAATAACTACCCAGTTGATGCTGAGAAAAAAGGCATTCCTAATCTTTTCATTATTATCATCACAACAGTGAGTTGGCTTTTTAGTTTTATAGTAATAAACTTCGTCGATTTCAATGTCGATATGCAAGTTAAGAGATTTTTCAACATAAGTGAAATCTGCACTATATGGATGATTATAATTTGGAATAATTAGTTGAAAGCCTTGATGTATTTTGTTAGGAAAATACTTATCTAAGTAAATCTTAAATTTTGCTTCGGACGCTCCTTGCTGTGCTTCACTATATCCAAATGGATGTATGGTTTGCTTTGATAAAATTTCAGCAAGCTTTTGTCGAGCAGTTACAATTATTAAAGAGCGATGATATTTAGTTATAGCGTATTCTTCTATAGCTTTGTTGTATTTGACAATGTGTTTTTCATATTCTTCTAGTTGTTGCTCCTGTAAATTTGAAGATGTAGCTATATAAAAATGCTTACGCTTCTCCAAGGCAGTTAATAGTGTATAAACGCAACTGATGCACAAGATAATCGCTATCAAAATAGTTATCTGCGGAAATAAAAAAATAGAAAGAGTTAGTAAGATAAAATTAATTGCTATAGCTACTTGAAGTAGTCCAATGCTTGTAAAATTTCTAACTTCAGCGTCATCAATTACGCTTTGGTAATGAAGTGCAGGTGGACGGGTTTGTGGAGTTTTTTGTGATGAGTCGGCAACAGCTTGTAGAAACTCTTTAACTGGCTGAGGGTAAAGAATTATGGGAAAGTTTGCCATGACTAGATGAATAGCTGTTTAACTCAGGTGGATCCAAACTTTTGTCTTTGGGATAATGCCGTAATTGGTTCAAATAGGAAATTGTAAATGTGGTGCCTTCGGCTGCGATACGCGATTGCGCGTATCGAAAAGCTGCGCCACCATCTCAGCACGCGACGAAACCTCAAGCTTACGGAACATCCGCTTTAATGCCTGCTTGACAGAATTTTCCGTAATCCAAAGTTCGTTGCCAATTTCTGCATTTGTTCGTCCCAAAGCAACCAATTCTGCAATTTGTAATTCACGAGGCGTTAAGCAATCAGTTTTGAAAGGTTGATCCGGCAAACGTACCGTTGCAACCCAAACAGATAGATGTAAGCAGATAGCACTCATATCAGCTAGATTTTGTGTATCAAAGGCAGGCATTGACTTTTCACGGGTGCAACCCACGATCCCCACTAATTGACCGCGATTTATGATCGGCCCCGCCATCACGTGCCAATGATCCGGACGGGGGCAGATAATTGTCCAAGCTTTTGGCGAAGTCACTAATGCTTCGTGGACAGGAGAATGATGCTCTACTAAATAACGCACCACAGGATTATGTTCGACTGATAGACCTATTTTCAGTATTTTTTGCAGATTTTTATTTAAATCAGGAAGTTGATTGAAGAAAAAAATGGCACATCGCTTAGCTATAAAATACTCACCAATTTTAGGGACGATTTGCGATCGCATTTCATCTTCACTATCGGCTTGAGCGATGGTTTCAAACAGAAACTTCAAAGAACTTGTCATAGGTATTGACCTGATCCACTTTGGCACATAGGTAGGTTAACCTGCTGATGCAGCAGACGACCAGGTTAAATTTCATTTTAAAAATGGCGATCACGCTAATCAAAACTGGTCGTCATATTTATCAATCAAATAAGGTAGTACCTGCTTTTCCCCAAAAAGTTTACTTATTGATAAAAATGTTAATAATATTTTGGGAAAATTAATATATTTTGGGATTTGTACCTCTCAGGCAAATTTCGCGTGCATAGTGCATAGCTGCTTCCCCACTAGAGGCTTACCTATATCAATGAAAACGGGAAACATAATAGAGTACAAATTAGCTTGATGTTCTAAGCATTTATACTTAAGCTATATTTGTGCTTATCCAATTTAGCTTTTAATGTCATCTTACTTGAGGATGTTGTTGATTGTTCGGTCTCCTATAAAGTATTAAATGAAAATTTTTGACATAATCTCAGCAGAATTACGGTAATTTCCACAAGTACATATAAAAATTTTTACAGGCTTTAAGTATTTATAGTTAAGTAAATTTAGATAATTTGTAAAAAAACAAATAATTACTATAAAAATGGTAATCTCTTGCTGTTGGTAGAGAAATTGGTAATTTTTTAAGTTATTAAATAAAGAAAAGCTTCTTTTGAACTTAATAAGTTGTAGAACAATGAACAAATACTCTTCATTGGCAGGTTGCTCAATTAATAGTATTGAGTTAAACAAAATTCCTTTGAAACATCTGATGTTATTGGCATCAATGAGTTTATTCCTAGATATGCTGGTAGCAAATAGATTTGAAAGCCTGCTTGGCTTTGGTTTGGCAGTATTAGGTAACTTCTGCTTGTTAAAGCAACAAGAAGCAACAAGACTGTTTAACTTAATTCAAAATTGGGGGCGCAAATATCGCATTAACATAGCTACCCTACTATTTTGCGTAGTGGGAACGGTATATTTTCTGAATTACATGGCATTTCCATCGTCTGCACAATTTTTTAATCAAACGCAAAGTTGGTTAGAAAGCAGTTTTCCTTTAAGTGCTAATGGACAAAGCCCAAATGGTGATGTTAATATTTATGCCTTAGTTTTTAACTCTTCAGGGGGCGACAAGCGCCCCCAAAGCCTGATGTGCTTTGCACATCAGGGTTCAGCCCTTATCAAAAAACTGTCAGCTTATTGACAACAAGCTCTCTATAGAGAAAAAAGTATCAAACTGTGATAAAAAAGAACGGTC
>DATNQB010000002.1 GCA_036702875.1 Oculatellaceae cyanobacterium
CGGGACTTAAACAAACACTACTAAAGAAAATGCTTATAATTTAAATAGGGTAAAGATTTCACGTCGAGTAATCCTTATGAAGGAAACCACACCCTCCGCCATGCCGCCTTGCTTTGAGAAATGGTGTAGTAGGTTCGATGATGTTTTTAGCAATCAAGCTCAAAAAAAAGGATTTAGGCACTATGTAGGCGGATTATTAGGAGAAAGTGAGCGAAAAAACCTAACACAGATGTCAAATAATGCGGTAGGTGTGGTTTACCACAGCTTGCATCATTTTTTAACGGAAGCGACTTGGGACGGGCATAAAGTTAATGAGCGCAGATTGCAAGTAATGCAGCAATGCAGTCAAACGAAGCTAAGGAGAGGATTTACTCTAATAATAGATGATTCTGGGCATAGAAAAAGTGGCAATCAGACTGCTGGAATCGGCAGACAATATATAGGAGAAATTGGCAAAACTGATAATGGTGTAGTGCTGGTAACTACACATTTATACGATGGAGTAAAAAGTGTGCCGTTAGACGCTGAATTATATCAGCACGCTAGTTCATTACCAGAAGGAAAACAAGACCCAGAATTTGTCAAAAAGCCAGATATAGCATTGAAGTTAATTGACAAATGTTTGAGCAGAGGTGAAAAACCTGGAGTAGTATTGGTAGATTCTGGATACGGAAATAATACTACTTTTTTGAAACAATTAGAATCAAAAAAGTTAAAGTACATAGCAGGATTAGCCAAAAACAGGAAAGTTGTTTGTCAACTGCAATCAAACAAAGAAAAAGTAACTATAAGATTAGATGAGTTAGCTAAAAGCTTACAGCCAGAAGCATTTACAAGTATCCAATTAGAACTAGAGCTCCCAAGAACAGTATGGGTAGCTACAGTTGAAGTAGAAATATTAAGCTTGTCTGAAACTAGAACAATAGCTATCGTTATGAATGCTGCTAGTTTATCTGATGCGACAGAAGTTAGTTATTTGATCACTAATGTTGCTGCTGAAAAAGCCACTTGTGAATGGATAGTTAAAACTTACTCCCAAAGAAATTGGGTGGAAGTTTTCTACCGCGAAGCTAAAGGCTGGTTAGGTTTAAGAGAATATCAAACACGAAGTATAAGAAGTCTTCATAGGCATATTATATTAGTTTTCTGTGCTTATAGTTTTATTATTTGGCAACAATTAACTGGCGGATTGAGACGACGTTGGGCTAACAAACCTTTAAATACATTTACTGAGGCTTTATCAGCTTTTAGAACAGCTATATCTTATCGTTTTGTTAGCTGGCTTCAAGAAAACATTGACGTATTCGCCTTACACCTGGCTAATTTAGGGCTTGTTTGGGCTTGAACGAAGTTCAAGTCCCGGTAGAAACTTTATTTGGTGGTGTCAATGGTCAGGGTACAGTCGGCTTACTCAGTATGGCTTTTCGTGACACTGCTTTAGATATTAATTTATTTGGTCAAGGTAACTGGGCTGTACCTAGCTATAAAGTAGAAGGTTCATTAAGTTGGTTTCTCACTCAAAAGTTATCGGAAAATGAACGCCAAACTTTACTAAAATTCATCTAAGCTTTAAGCCGCTTTGCGATGTTATTAGGAGGCTTTGGTAAATCGTGGCGACGTTCAGATCATCGCTTATTCTTTCCAGAATATTATGATACTGAAAATCCCAAATCTTTGATTGGTTGTCACTGGCAGTATACAGGAGAACGCAGTTTAAAAGAAGATAGCAGTGTTCGCAAGTTGGAAGATGTGAGTAATTTTATTAATAAGGTGCAGCAAGCGGCAAAAGATTGGATGCAGTTGCAAAATATTACTCCTAATCCTAATAAATATGCCTCATCTTGGCGTGAAGCATGGCATTCTGAAAAGGTGCAAGTTTGGGGACGTTTAGCGGGTGATGCAGAAGAGTGTGAGGCTATTCGTTGGTTGCACAAACCTTATCGTGAAGCTTTAAGAAATGCTGGTATTCGTGCAGGTTCGATTTATAAAACATCGGTGACGGGACAAGTGGGAAATATTGGGAGAATTTGGCATCGGATGTATCCAGTTGTACGGTTAGTAAGAAATCCTGAAAATCCTACTGGCGCACGAATTGGGAAAAAAACACTTCAATTTTTAGAGTTAATTACTTTGTTTCCTGATGATTCTAAGGAATGTGATGATTTTTTAGATTTCTTGGAATCGGAGCAAAAAATGTTTGTTAAGCTTTGGGGAGGTTAAATAGAACAGGACTTACGAAAGACAATAGCACAATCACGCTTTGTAGGGGCGGGTTGCACAAAAAGATATGCTGCAAACCATTGATATATATAAACCCGCCCCCAACCTCAATGATGATTTATGCGTAAATCCTATGATCGAGATGTTTATAGGTTGACTTGGGCGGGTTTAACTAAGATACTCCTATGTAGCAGATTTTATCTGTCAACCCGCCCCTACACTATTAATGTAAAATTTCAATGCGTGTTTGTTGGGGTTTTTCGCTTCGGTGATGATTTGGATTAATTAACCACAGATATCCACAGATGAACACAGATGAACACAGATAAATACTATGATGTAATTTACTCTCGATTACAATTTCTTTTTATCGCAGATGTGAGCAGATAGACGCAGATTACGCAGATGTTAATCAAGATTTGATTGTTGTCCTAAGTTTGTTGTCGGTTGTTATAATTATTTAATTCTTGTGTGGCTTCTTCTAATAATTTTTTGCGGATAGATAAGGGCGCGATTACTTCTCCTTTTGGTCGCCAATCACGCAAGCGCATCATCACGTTGATATCGCCTACACGGATCTTAGCTTGGTAGTAGTAATCTTTTGGCGATCGCGCTTTGATTATCTCTAATAATTCTTGTCGTATTTCTGGATTAGTTATTTCTTTTTTTATCAGTTTTGGTATTTGCTTATATTCAATTCGCTTAAATGTGGGATGTCGCGTAGTGTTATCTACATACCATCGCGCAAATTCTGCGGGAAATCTGATAATTAATGTATCTTTGGGTAGATAGAAATTAAATCCCCAAGCTGCATCTAATTCTGTTTGAATTTCTTCTGGTGTCGGTAATTGACCTGTATGCCAACGTTGTTTTAATTCTTTGGGAACTTGTGGATCTCCCCAAGCTAAAATCGTTAATTTTTGAGATGCAATTCTATCTAAGCGATAATTATGCCATGCTATTTCACCGTTAGGATCAACACCGTAGGCGCTTAAATATTTAGCGCGTCGCACATAATGTAAGCAAACTGGGTAAACGGTGACTGTTACTTGCTTTTTCTCTGCTACCCAATAATTAAACTGAATAATACCACCTAAAGGTTGATGCCAAAGTTGTTCTATTTGTTCTTGATAGGTGTCTACTTGGTCTTGAATTTCTGGGGGGAGAATGTAATCTAAGTGAATAAATATGCGTTGTGCGGGTGCAGTTGCCAGTTGTGGGGATGTGGGAGTATTAGCGGTGATTTGTTCCCATAGCGATCGCACTACTAATTCTAAGTTAGGTTGTACAAAAGCGATTGATTCTAATACTCGTAATAGTTCCCAGGTTTGTGATAAGGGTAGCTGCGCGGTGGAGAGGTGGTCTACAAATGGTGAGGTTAATGCTGTTGGGGGAGTAGGTAAGTTATGGGTTGAAAGACGGCGATAGCTACCAGTGGTTACTTGTTGCAACCAACCCATTTTTACTAGCTGTTTGAGGTCATCTCGAATTGAGCGATGAACTGTTGCAAAGGGAGATAATTGTAATTGTCTTTCTATTTCTGTGGCGCTGAGTCCGGTAAGTTGGATAATTTCAGTCTGCCATGTGGAGATTGTTTGTTGAGTTTCTGGGGTAAATATTAACTCTGTAAGGGTGCGGTGACAAATGCAGGTGTTGTCATAGCATCTATATATAGTCTGTTTAACGGGTTTGCGATCACTTTGGGGATGTGTGGGGGAAAATAAGTGCGATCGTAATTGTGGATATGTAAAAATTTTAGGCAGTTCACTTGCCCAGTTTGGTTCAGTACCATATAACTGAGTTAGTATTACCCACAATCTGACAGCGCGTTGCATACGGTTAGCAAGTTGACTTGCTGCTAACCATTGCAATATTTGGGGAGTGGGTGGGTAGAGGAAATTTGGCAACTGCTAAAACCGATAATTTATCTTTAGATCATCCCATTTAAGTCAGCAACACAAGCAGCGCGTTGTCCTGGTGTTGTGGCTGATGTCTCTACTATAAATTTAACTGTCCATGTACCATTACTAAAAATTCCTTCTATTTCTTCTCCCTTTAAACGAAATAATCCTGGCGAAGATAAATTTGGATTCCAATAATGTGTACGACACCCCTGAACATAAGGATATTCATCAATAATCTTTTGCATAAAACTAATAATTGGCTGTCTAGCATTTCCCCAACCATGATCGGTTAAATGTGGCGGTTTTTTCTGGTTATTTGGAATTGCACTAGGTAAGACGCGATCGCGATCTGACTCAAAGCGACCTTTAAAACTTTCGTGGAAAATTTGACCTGTTGGCGATAATTCTAAATAATCTTTTCCATTAATCTCAATTCGCTCAACTAAAGCCTCTAATCGCTCATCCCAGTCTTCTTCTATTTCTGACCATGCCAACGTTTCTCCACGATCTAAAACTGTTAGCCAGCCACTTATTCCTAGCCATAAATTAAAGTCTAAACCAATTGGCATCGGTGGGAAAGCAATAATTTCACTAAATTGCTCATGCTTGTAATAAACAGGAACTCCTAAAGCTTGACCCATTAACACACCAATAGCAATTTGAGCTTTGTAGCCACCCGTAGCATTAATAGCACAATACTGAGAGCTTTGATTGCGAACAATCTCACTAATGTTTTTAGCTAAATTACGCAGTCCTTTAGTGCGAAATAGCTTGGGATGCTTGTCTTGAAGATGTTCAATTTCTTGGGGTTCTGTTTTGTGTCCTTTTGCTTTGTAGTAATATTCTAAAATCTTAGCAATATCTCGACCTTCATCTGTTGCTGAGTGGCATAAAAACAAAGAAGATTTTTCTTCACAGTAGCCACGCTCAATTAAATCAGTAATAGAATTAATTTCAGCACCACATAATCTAGTTTTACCTGGAATACTACCTAAGAGTTTTGCTAAACTTTCCCAATTTTTATCAGCTAAAGCTGTCTTGAAATTGGCAATCAAATCATAATTCAGATACTTTTGATCTTCTTGTGGTTGTTTTCCTAGCCAATTGTCGTAATTTTCTTGCGATGGCAGATTGAATAAATTTGGCTTAAACAGGCTAGTTCCTAATGTGCAAATCAATGTATTTTTCATTACTAATTATCCTGCAAATTTATAATTGATTTAGTTTGTCCCATACGTAAGCTAGTTTTTACACCCGTACCAGCAAATTGAGCATATTGAATTAATGAATTACTTCTCAAATAAAAAAAACCTAATAATTCATATTTATCTGGTTGTAATTTTACTTGTTGCCAATATTGTTGCTCTCTTGAACAGCATCATTTTTATCTAACCAAAGTCATTTATTGATAGTTTTTAGCATACATCATGGTAGAAGAGGGTGGTTCTACAGCTACCAGCCATGAACAAAGTCAAGATGATTACATTTTTAGGCTTTTCCCCCTTCTTAAGGGGAGATCTACGTTTCAGGCTTTGGGTGCGTCAGTCCTGATGTAAACAGAAACAAACTTGTCTAGGTAGTAGCTTTAGCCTGTGAATAGGTGCAAAAAATACCCACAGTTTTAGCAGAGCGATCGCAACTCCCGAATCACCCAAATAACATAAAAGCCCTGATAACAGGGCTTTTGAGCGTCAATTAATGCTTCGTAAAGATACGGGACTAGCGCGGCTCGAACGCGCGACCTAGCGCTTAGGAGGCGCTCGCTCTATCCAACTGAGCTACAGCCCCATAGGTTAAAAAATTATAACAAATTACGGCTTAACTTGAGCGCCAAGATTCTTCCCAAGATCCGCCACCAACTTCTAAACCGCACAGAGAACTATGTGCTTCTAAAATCAGTTGAGATTTACCTAAGCGCCTTTCTCTTAATTGCAGATGCAATTCACCATTCATCGTGTCGCGACAACAAAAAATCATGCCGTTATTTGTAGGTGCGCGTAAAAGAGTACCTGGTAAATCTGTTGTCCCAGTCAACTCTATTTCATAAAAAGCATTTTCCGCTTGCATATACCATTTGCCCCAAGGCTGAATATCCCACTTTACCTTAGAGTTCCAAGGCACAAACTCATAAAATTTGCCTTGATAGTGTACTCCCACCATTGCAACAGATTCCATCCACCACAACACCCCTCGCCTACCTCCCCCAGCAGTTAAAGCTAAATCTGGTTCACCATCAAAGCAGTTGCAATTCAGCCAAAACCATTTTTGGGGAAAAGAACCACCCCAGTTTTTTTCGCTGTAAGCTGGGGCATTGCTAAACTCATAGCGTTTGCCATTCCACTCAATCCAGCCTGTTGCCAAGCCATGAGCCATCAAAATCTGCCATCCAGGTTCAAAAATTTGTAAGGATGATAGCCAACCCGCAGTCGATTGTTGAGGTGCGCCTTGGTTTCCCCATCCATAGATAGGTTTAATTTCATATTGCCAACGCGCTGTGCTACCAGTACCAGGATCGTGCAGAAAGCCCTGATGCCAGGTAGCTGTAGCTTGATAACCTTCTTGAACATGGCGTTCAAAATCTGTTGGGGAGAGTTCTTTAGGTAGGGTTTGTAAATCGGTTTTACCCCAATGACCTAAAGCAAGGCGATCGCGACTTGCCCAAAACTTATTTACATCAGGAAAACTGCGACATAAATACTCATCATTAGCACCTAGAATCTGTGCTGCACCGCCACTGTGGGCTTTCCCACCAATGGGATCTTCAATTGAGTACATAAACGCGAAAGTATCACCGCTATCTGGCAACGTCACACGGTAATACCAGCCTTCAAAAAAGCGGCGGCTACTGTCATCCCAGTGGTAACCGCTATGAGGTGTTTGTATGTTAGCTGAAGAGAGAAAATTAAACATTAACTATATCACTTGGGTTCTTTTTTAGTATTAGCTATTGCTTAAATTTAAAGCAACAAAGGCTTCATATTATATCTGTTTGAGCCGTGACTCTAGAACTTTAGGATAAAATTGCACTTAAAAAATTTGGGTATGTATCGCTTTCAAAGATTAACTCTTTTGGTTGAATTTATCCATTTCTCAAGATAGATGTTCAACTTCAATAAATAATCCAATAATAATTCGTGCATCAATTAAATCAACTGATAAGAGTATAATCCTGCCCCATATTTAGCAAGTAAGCTCTGGTCAATTTCTGCTGATTTAGCTAATTTAATTAAAAATCATTCTCACGATAGAGGAAATAAAAATGAAAACATTCCTAAATATTCCTTTCAAAGTTATTTGTGCAAGTTTGGTTTTAGGTCTACCCTTAATTTCCTTAATGGCAACAGCAGAACCAATTACACGAGTTAAGCAAAGCGAGGCTGTGAAAAAAATTTGTTTAGCAGAGACAGAGACATCTCCCGCAACCCAAACTTCTGTTAACTCACAAAATGTTTCGGCAGCACAAGCTCAAGCTACAGCTAACTTTAATGCCAGAAATCCCAGCCAAATACTTAATATCACATTAATTAATAAAACAAATACTTCAGTATGCTATCAAGCGCTTAAGTATACAGGACAGCGAGATCTAGCAGGACAATCAGAGGTAACATTAAAAAATTTACCGACCCCTGTAACCGTAACCATGTTTCGTGAAGATGGGGGATTACTCAGAATAATTTCTAATCGAAAAGCACAATCATTGACAGTAACTTTAGAGGAAACAACTGATTTGGCAAATGATAAGCAAGCACTGATAATTGGTGAAGACGGTAAGTTGTCTGCATTCTAATTTAAGCCACATTTGCCAGTTATAGCGGTAGCCGTTAGTTTTTTCTTTTCGCCTGCTCTGTCTAGGTTTGGGTCAAAAGATTTACCCTAATTGCTAAGGCACTTGCTATAAAAAAATAAAGCCCGCAACTGCGGGCTTTATTCATATTAGTTCTAGACTTAAATATTGCGGGAAATAAGCTGTGTAGATTTTAGGTTATGTTACTGCGTAAAGCATCCACAGGTTCTTGAGCTTGCAGTGGTTCAGGAGTTGAAGTTTGCAGAGTTTGTTTATCAACCTCAGTCCACTCTGTATGGAAAGCCCCTGGTTTGTCAACACGCTCGTAGGTATGAGCGCCAAAGTAATCGCGTTGGGCTTGGGTGAGGTTTTGAGGCAAGCGATCGCGCCGATAACTATCAAAGTAATCTAAAGAAGCACTAAAAGCTGGTACTGGAATGCCTAATTTTGCTGACTGTGCCAACACTTCTCGCCAAGCATCCTGCCGATCTAAAATCGTTTGCCTAAATTCAGGAGCTAAAAGTAGATTAGGTAACTCTGGATTGTCATTGAAAGCTGACTTAATTTTATTTAAAAATCCAGCCCGAATAATACAACCGCCCTTCCAAATCCGTGCAATTTCACCCAAATTGAGATTATAAGAAAAAGCTTTAGAAGCTGAACTTAAAAGAGCCATCCCTTGAGCATAAGAACAGATCTTCGAGCAATAGAGAGCATCGCGGATTTGATTGATAAAAGTTTGAGCGTCTCCCTGATACTTGCCAGTAGGGCCTGTTAATATCTGCGAAGCAGCTACCCGCTCTTGTTTATAAGCAGACATAATCCGACCATTCACAGCCGCAGTCATTGTCGGAATAGCAACACCTAGTTCTAACGCGCCTTGAACTGTCCAACGTCCAGTACCCTTTTGTCCAGCAGCATCCATAATTACATCAACCAGTGGCTGATGTGTGTCGGGATCAATGTACTTGAAGATGTTTGCTGTAATCTCAATTAAAAACGAGTTGAGTTCGTCGGTAGTGTTCCATTGGGCAAAAACTTCTTGTAGCTGCTTATGATTTAGCCCCAATGCGGTTTTAAGCAAATCGTAGGCTTCTGCAATCAACTGCATATCACCATATTCGATGCCGTTGTGTACCATCTTGACGTAGTGACCAGCACCACCAGGGCCAATGTAAGTAACACATGGGCCATCATCTACCTGAGCAGAAATTTTAGTCAGAATTGGCTCTAAGTAATCGTATGCCCCTTTAGTACCTCCAGGCATCAGGCTAGGGCCATTCAGCGCCCCTTCTTCACCACCACTGACACCCATACCAATAAAGGTCAGCCCAGTATTTTCTAAATCGCGGGTGCGCCTTGCTGTATCTTCATACAGGGAGTTACCACCATCAATTATGATGTCGCCATCTTGCAGCAACGGTTTAAGCTGGTCAATTACTCCATCTACAGGCGCACCAGCTTTCACCATAATCAGAATTTTACGGGGACGCTCTAGAGAAGCAACAAAGTCCTCAAGTGTATAGGCGGCTTTAAAGTTTTTACCCTGCGCCCGTGTGTGCATGAAGGCATCGGTTTTTTCTGCGGTACGGTTATAGACAGTGACGGGGAAACCATTGCGCTCGACATTGAGTGCTAGGTTCTCACCCATAACTGCTAATCCAATCACACCAAAGCTTTGTAGTGTCATAAGCGTGTTTAACTAATTCTGCAATTAAATTTGAGATGGGTTTTCTTCAGAGTAGCCCGATCCCCTAATATTGTCTTGGAAGAAGAGATTAAGACTCTGTTGAACGGTAGAATTACCGAATAGAGGTTCAATTGACACAGTAGGAATCGTCGGCGTTATGCTTGCATACATCCTGGCACTAGCTGTAGGTTTCGGTAGCGTTGGTTTATACATCGCGGCATTTTTTTTCCCTGAAGTTCACCGTAAAAGTGATTTAATTTGGAGTGGTGTAGGAATGTTCTACGCCCTAGTTTTATGGGTGTGTGCTGGACGCATCACTGGCGGTGTACTACTGGGGCAAATCGCTAGCGTGGCATTACTGGGTTGGTTCGCTTGGCAAACCCTGATTATGCGACGGGAAATGGTTCCAGCCGCTCAACAAACACCAATACCTAGCAAAGAAAAACTTCAAGAAACATTTTCTAATTTTGCTCCTCCAGGTGGCTTTTCTGGATTACAAGAGCAAGCGACTAATTTATTCACAACTGTCAAAGATAAAATTCAAAGTACTTTGGCTGCGGTTAATCTGCCTAAATCTGAACCCAAGCCTGTACAAACTCAACAACCTGTAGCATCTCAAACATCTGAAACATCTGTAGCGCCTCCACCACCATCAACTTCCATCGCTGTTGATGACGAACCCACGCTCATAGAGGTAGTACCTTTAGGGGCTGAGTTTATTAGTCCTCCTAGCCAGCCAGGGGGGCCAGATATGCCAGGAGCGAGTGGCAAAGAAGCTTCTATTGAGGAAATTGCTCCAGAAGTGGTATTAGCTCCACCAGCAGAACCACCGGGTTCAGGAGATCCCTTAGATCGCCTAAATCCTCCACCAGCGACTTTCGCAACCGATGCAGTTCCGATGGATTTATCAGGGACAGCTTTAACGCCACCTGCACAGGTAGAATCTTCTGAAGATGTTGAAGTGCCAGAGTTAGTTAGACCTCATCCTCCTGACCCCGAACTGGTAGAAGCTGCAGTTGAAGATGCTGAAGCTAAAGCTGTGCCAAGTTTACCGCCAGAAAGTGTAGATGAGGTAAGCGAATCATTGGGTTCTAAGACTGATGAAATATAAGATGACTCAAAGTTAAATATAAGATAATGCTCCGGTAATCATAAATTACCGGAGCATTATTTTTAGTAGGTGCGATCGCTATATACCAATTCAAAAAATGAGTGCTACAAATATTTAATGTAGAGACGTATCATAATACATCTCTAAACCTTGCAGAATGTGTAGTTAATCATTCAGAGAAATAGTATTAGTTTTTCTCTAAATAAGCTTCTAAAGCTTCTGAACCACCAATTAAGCTACCATCAACAAATACTTGCGGAACTGTTGTTGCACCTGCAACTGCTCTTAAAGTGCGAGTCCCAATTCCACCACCCAAAACAACTTCTTCATAGCTGATATCACGCTCTTGCAACATCTTTTTAGCTTTGGCACAGTATGGACAACCCACTTTTGTAAATAGAGTCACAGCTTGGGGTTTTGCTGCTTCAGGATTAAGGTATTTGAGCATTGTCTCTGCATCAGATACTTCAAATGGGTCTCCTGGCTTTTCTGGCTCAATGAACATTTTTTCAATTACGCCATCTTTCACCAGCATGGAATAGCGCCATGAACGCTTACCAAAACCTAAATCGTTTTTATCAACTAACATTCCCATTTTTTCGGTGAATTCACCATTACCATCGGGAAGAAAAGTTACGTTTTCTGCTTTTTGATCTTTTGCCCATTCATTCATTACAAAAGCATCATTTACAGATAGGCAAATAATGTGATCTACACCGTTTTGTTTAAAAACTCGTGCTAACTCGTTGTAACCAGGTACGTGAGTAGATGAACAAGTAGGAGTAAAAGCACCAGGCAAAGAGAAGAGAACTACTGTCTTTCCAGCAAACAATTCATCTGTAGTGATATCCACCCAGTCGTTATTAGTACGGGTACGGAATGTAACGTTGGGAACTCTTTGCCCTTCTTTGTTGGAAAACATGAATTTTGCCTCTTGAGGAGATGTTCTAAAAGTAGATTAAGTCGTTTTCTTTAAGTGTACTCATAATGAGTATGAGTTGTCAAGTACTAAGATTGAGGATGCGATCGCGCAAGCGCTGACTTTTCAGTTCGCGCAGCGACTCCGCAGGAGTATCGCCAGTTTTCACTTTATTTAAGAAGCGTGGTGGAAAAAATCTAACCAGGGAAGGTTGACAGGCAAGTTTAAAGTTAACAACTTTTGCTTAGTTCTAAAAATTGTTATTTGCCTAATTCAATTAGCATTTCTATCGTACTTGGTCGAAAACCACATGAGGAGAACAAATGCCTAGCTGTCTGATTATCAGCAGCCGTATCGAGCCGTATTTGTGTTACTTCCATTCCTTGAAATGCTTCAATAGTCTGCGTCACCATTTGCCGCGCTACTCCCATGCTACGATATTCTGGCTCAACCCAAAGGTCGTGAATAAAGGCAAATTCCTGTAGGCGGTAGATGGGTATTTCTCGTTCTACTGTGGCTACTATAAAACCTACCAGTTTATTTGGTAGTGTTTTATCCTCAGCTACTAAAAATACACTTCGTTCATTCGTAGCTAATTTGGTCAACCATTTTTCATAACGCTGTTCGGGATGAGGTAAAAATCCATATTTGGCTGGATCTAAAGATTCGTGCATTGCACAAGTCTTAGCAACCATTGGTAAAACTGCGGGAACATCAGCAGGTATAGCAGGGCGAATCAGCATTTGCCTTTTGTAAGTAAATCTTTATACCAACGCTAGTCTATTAGACATCTCTAGAAATGGTGTGTTACCTACAACCATTGTAGAGACGTACCATGGTACGTCTCTAAATTCCCATGAGCGGAGATGTCTATTTATAACGTTGATCATCAACTTTGGCTGATTAGAACGCAGATTAATACAGATGCACGCAGATAAACGCAGATAAGAGAATTGAAGCTCAAACTACGTTCTAGGCTTTAAAATAAACGAAATTAGACATATTTCTTGAAGTTTATTCTCCTCTCACCCCTCTCTCCTCCCACTTTTATCAAACTAAACTTGAAGTCTAAGCAATTTCTCGCTGATAATGGGTAGAGCGTACCTCAAATTTTCGGCATTGAACTGTGACAGTAGAACCAGGAAGTTATAAAAATACCGTTAATCTCCCCAAGACTAAGTTTGATATGCGGGCAAATGCTGTCAAGCGAGAACCAGAGATCCAAAAGTTTTGGGCAGAAGAACAGATTTATGAACGACTGTCGCAGAATAACCCAGGTGAACTTTTTGTATTGCATGATGGCCCTCCGTATGCAAACGGGGCGTTACATATTGGTCATGCGCTGAATAAAATTCTTAAAGACATTATTAATAAGTATCAACTGCTCAAAGGGCGCAAAGTGCGTTATGTCCCTGGTTGGGACTGTCACGGGTTGCCAATTGAGCTAAAAGTTCTTCAGAATATGAAGCAGCAGGAACGGCAACAATTAACGCTGTTAGATCTGCGACGCAAAGCAAAAGAATTTGCCCTGAAAACTGTAGATGAGCAACGTAAGGGTTTTAAGCGTTATGGTATTTGGGGCGATTGGGATAACCCATACTTAACTTTGAAACCAGCTTATGAAGCTGCTCAAATTGGTGTATTTGGGCAAATGGTTCTCAAAGGCTATATTTATCGTGGTCTGAAACCTGTTCACTGGAGTCCTAGTTCTAAAACAGCTTTGGCTGAAGCTGAGTTGGAGTATCCAGAAGGACATACTTCACGCAGTTTGTATGTGGCATTTCCAGTAACTAAGCTAGGGGATGCTGTAACAGAAAGCTTGCAGCAGTTTTTACCTAATCTTAGTGTTGCTATCTGGACAACTACACCTTGGACTATTCCAGCTAACTTGGCGGTGAGTGTTAACCCTGAACTCAAATATGCGGTAGTTGCAGTAGAAGGGGAACAATCAAACTATTTAATAGTTGCAGCAGATTTAGTAAAAACACTGTCGGAAACTTTAGGGAAAAATTTCCAAGTTAAGGCTACTGTTGTTGGTAAGGATTTGGAAAATACTACTTACCGTCATCCCTTATTTGATCGCGAAAGTCCGGTTGTAATTGGTGGGGATTATGTTACTACTGAATCTGGGACAGGTTTAGTGCATACTGCGCCTGGTCATGGTCAAGAAGACTATTTAGTAGGTCAGCGTTATGGTTTACCAATTCTATCGCCTGTAGATGCAGATGGTAATTTTACTGAAGAAGCAGGTCAGTTTGCAGGGTTAAATGTTTTAGGTGAAGGTAATACAGCAGTAATTACTGCTTTAACCGAAGCTGGTGCTTTGTTGAAGGAAGAAGCATATAGTCACAAGTACCCTTATGACTGGCGCACAAAGAAACCCACTATATATAGAGCAACTGAACAATGGTTTGCTTCTGTGGAAGGATTTAGAGATGAGGCGTTAAGTGCGATCGCATCTGTTAAATGGATTCCCTCACAAGGAGAAAACCGCATCACACCAATGGTTTCAGAACGTTCTGATTGGTGTATCTCTCGTCAACGTAGTTGGGGTGTTCCTATCCCTGTTTTCTATGACGAAGCAACAGGGGAACCTCTGCTGAATCAAGAAACGATCAACTACGCGCAAGCAATTATTGCTGAAAAAGGTTCTGATGCTTGGTGGGAATTGTCGGTAGAGGAATTATTACCAGAATCCTATCGCAATAATGGTAAGTCATACCGCAAAGGTACTGATACGATGGATGTTTGGTTTGATTCTGGTTCTTCTTGGGCGGGAGTTCTGAAAGAACGAGACGAATTAAAGTATCCTGCTGATATATATTTGGAAGGATCAGATCAGCATCGTGGTTGGTTCCAATCAAGCTTGTTAACCAGTGTCGCTACTAATGGTTACGCGCCCTATAAAACTGTATTAACTCACGGCTTTACTCTGGATGAACAGGGACGCAAGATGAGTAAATCTATGGGGAATGTGATCGATCCAGCAATTGTAATTGAAGGTGGTAAAAATCAGAAAGAAGAACCGCCTTATGGTGCTGATGTCTTGCGTTTGTGGGTATCTTCTGTAGATTATTCCTCGGATGTTTCTATTAGTAAGAGCATCTTGAAGCAAATGGGGGATGTGCGGGGTAAAATTCGTAATACTGCCCGTTATTTGTTGGGTAGTTTACACGATTTTGATCCGGCTAAAGATGCGGTTCCTTATGAGCAATTACCGGAATTAGATCGCTATCTATTGCACCGCATGACTGAGGTGTTTAAGGATGTAACGGAAGCTTTTGATAGTTATCAGTTTTTCCGTTTTTTCCAAACTGTGCAGAATTTCTGTGTGGTAGATTTATCTAATTTCTATTTAGATATTGCCAAGGATCGGCTGTATATCAGTGCTGAAAATTCTTTGCGCCGTCGTAGTTGTCAGACGGTGATGGCGATCGCATTAGAAAATTTGGCAAAAGCGATCGCACCTGTTTTATCTCACATGGCAGAGGATATCTGGCAATATATCCCCTATGCAACACCTTCTAAATCTGTATTTGAAGCTGGTTGGGTGAATTTAGAGGAAGAATGGCATAAACCAGAATTTACACAACGTTGGCAGATGTTGCGACAAATTCGCACAGATGTTAATAAGGTGTTAGAGCAAGCTAGAACTGAAAAAATGATTGGTTCTTCTCTAGAATCGAAGGTATTGCTTTATATTCCTAATGTTGAGCAGCGTCAGTTATTGCAACAACTTAACCCTGAAGCTGGTAATGGTGTAGATGAGTTGCGTTATCTATTCTTATCATCTCAGGTAGAGTTACTAGACTCCCTTGAGGCGTTGCAGGATATTCAATATAAAGTGCAAGGCGATAACTTAAGTGTGGGTATAGTAAAGGCTGAAGGGGAGAAGTGCGATCGCTGTTGGAACTACTCAACACAAGTCGGGAAATTTGCAGAACATCCGATTATTTGTGAGCGATGTGTTGCTGCTTTAAGCGATCGCTTTTAAATTTTCATTAAGTTAAAATCATTTAAAATCAAGGATAAGCACAATATTTATCCTTGATTTTTTTATAAATAATTTATGTAAATTTCCTAACTGTAGTTGAGAATACTAGATTTTTATCTAATTAGAGTTATATATTGACTTAACATATTAAAATAGATTTTTGATGACGTTCTCTCGTACTTTCAATACCACTGAATTTATTCAAATTTCAGACGGCGAACCTGTAAGATCTGTAGTTACAGAGTCACCCGATGCTGTCGTTGTGATGTGGTACGTGCTGCCTGGTCAACAGATTAGCCCACATATTCATCCTTCTGGGCAGGATACTTGGATCGTATTGTCTGGTAGTGGTGAATACATCGTTGATGCTGAGGGGACAACAACGCCTATTTCTTCAGGACAAATTGTGGTCGCGCATACAGGGCAGGTTCATGGCGTGGTGAATAGCGGTAACAAACCCCTTGAGTTTGTGTCAGTTGTCGCCCCACAAAATGCTGGGTTTGAACCTTTATTAAATTAGTTTCCTCCCCAAATTTGCGGGGAGGGTGGGGAGATGGTTTGTAACAAATTTTACATTTAATTGTTTTTCCCCGACTATCAATCTAACTTTGTCAAATTCATCTTTGTCTTAGAGGCTTCATACAAACTTCCATAAACTTGTAGTTTATACAAAAACTCTTGCGTCAACTTGAAGAAGGCTTTAGAACCAGATGAACTTGGAGATGCCAGCACTACTGGTAGAAAACTATCAACTGCTTTGGAAACATTCACATCTAAAGGTATGCGCGTTTTAAATAGTTGCACAGGCGTAAAATCTTCGTTAACCCGTTGAATAACTTGGTTATAATATCTGCCAATCAACCCGCCTGACATAATGAAAACAATTCCTAGCAGCTTAAGATTTATTGCTTTGGTGTCTATTTCATGCGATTCTTTGAGTTTAGCGATGCGTCTTTCTAGAAGTTGAATTCCTACGACTGATAAAGGTTCTGGTCGAGCAGGTAGCACATAAAAATTACAAGCCATAATTCCGCTACGAGTGATCAGGTTATAACCAGGGGCGCAATCCATAATGATGAAATCATACTCATTCATCACAGGTTCTAAAATGCTTTTGATTAAATCTTTTTCAAATTCTTTCCAAACTTCAAAAAAATCACTTCTACCTTCTTTTAAGGCTTTTTCATGAAGCATTTCAGAAACTAAAAATTCATCATATAAATCAATATCCCCTGGCAATAAATCCAAACCTTTTACTGTTCCCACATAGCGACAAATGATGTCTTGAATTGTCAGTTTTGTGTTAAGATTGGGGTTAATAGTTTTATGAACTAAATGTCGTAATGTCCGTCTTTCTTTCCTGATTTTGGCAAAGTCATGGGGCGGCATTAAACTAAGAGTGGCACTGATCTGGGTGTCTAAGTCAACAACTAGAACCCGCTTATTTTGATATCTGGCTAAACAAGTTGCTAGGTTAACTGAGAGTGTCGTTTTACCGACACCGCCTTTCATATTTACAATTGCAATGATCAATGCCATCTTTACATCCTCTTGAGAGTGTAGCAGTACTGGTTACAGCTAATTTAGTTTTCGCCAATACTATTCCAGCGTTCTAGTCTTAATCATTCTTAATCATAATGTGCGATCGCCTGGGATGTTGGCAAGACTCAAGATTATCTTTACTGAGGATGTGCTTTCTATAAATAACGGTAGGGGCGCTAATGGTGCGTCCTTGGGGCATTGTCAGCTTGTACAACCCACTATGAATAAGCATTAAACCCTTAGTAACCGTGTGATAGTTATAAAACTCACGCTTATTCTTGGACGCTTGCAGATGATGTTAAGTAGAGTGTGGGCATTTTAGGCGCGTATTACTCTGTGTAAGTTTTAAATATATAACTCTGCATGGTTGGGGATTATGACAAGAATAAGTACATGATCAAGAGTTAGCGATCGCACCATGCCAAAAACTTGACTTTAAGCGACAATGAATGCTTATGAGATTTTTAATTATAGTTGCAGCTTTGTAGAGGTAAAACAAAATTGGGCTTTAATCCTGATCATTGTCGCAACGAAACTGAAGTAGAAAGTAAACTGATTGTTCAATATCTCCTACCGCAGTTAGGATACACGCCTGATACATGGCATCAAGAAGTTACATTTGGAAAAATCCGTTTAGATTTTTTAGCATTCGCCAGCCAAAATATCCCGTTTATCTTGGATGCTAACTCACCTTTAAGTATTGTGATGGAAGCAAAGCATCCATCTGAAAACCTAGATAAACATATTCGTAGGCTGACAAGATACTTAATAAGTTTGAATGTGAGATATGGATTACTAACTAATGGTAAAGAAATTAGAATATTTAGGATCAGAGAAAAAGCTGCTAATTTAGTATTCCAGTGTTCAGGGATAGAAGTAGAAAACAAAATTGAGGAAATAAGATATTTAATTGGCAAAGATAGTCTTAACCTGAATCAGAGTAAAATAGTTTCATTAACTCAAAAAGAGCAAACTAATTTACCAGATATCCCACCCAGTCCGCAGATAATTCCTGAAACTCAAAGGCAACATACTGTGAAAACAATTGCGGTTTACCACAATAAAGGTGGCGTAGGTAAGACAACAACTGTAGTTAACCTAGCAGCAGCCATTAGAAAACAAGGCAAAAAAGTCCTTGTGATTGATTTAGATAGCCAAGCTAACACAACCTTTGCCGCAGGATTAGCAAAGTTTGAAGATGAAGAACTAGATGAGATCAAAGATTGTAACATTCGTCATGTATTGCAGTCAGAAGAATTTTATTCAATTACAGAAGTCGCTAAAAAATCTCAATTTAATAACCCTGAAATTGATGTGATTCCGGCACACATTAGTTTAATGGAATATGAAGATGAACTCAATAGACTAGATTATAGTAAGCTGATCCTGCTTCAAAAATTGAAAGAAGTAGAAAATAATTATGATATTGTAATTATTGATACGCCACCTTCCTTAAGCTTGTATGCTAGGATTGCTTTAATTACGGCTGATTATTTAATTATCCCTTCGGATTTAAAACCATTTGCTAATCAAGGTTTATTAAATGTTAAAAATTTTGTTAAGCAAATTAATGGTTTTAAAAAAATGACTAATAAAGCACCCCTGGAAATCTTGGGTGTTCTACCGTGCAAAATTTCTACTAATTCTAGATTTGTACAATATACTTTACCAAGACGGCTGGAGGTAATTCCTAGACGCTACGACTTTAAGGTAATGGATACTGTGATATATGAAAGAGAGGAACTAGCCAAGTGCATTGAGCAAGTTCAAATTGTTGGTAATTTAGATATACCAGATCCTAGATCGGTAGTTGATTTTAAACCAGATTCATCCTCGGCTCAAGAATTTGAGCTATTAGCAATGGAAGTTTTGCAAGCAATAGGAATTACGAAATGAAATTAGCCACTTCTTTAGTATCAGTAAAAAAAATTAGCTCTCCTGTTGATAGTTCCAATTTTGATGAAAATGCTTTGAATAATACCGCCAAGTTGATTTTAGAGGTTGAAGGAATTATTAACCCTTTAATTGTTCGGAGAATTAATTTAGAATCTTATGAGGTTGTTGATGGACACTTTGAATATTATGCTGCTGTTAAAGCGAAGGAGATAAATCCTCGCAAAGGAGAGATGATTGGTGCGTTTATTATTGAACCAGAAAATGAGAAATTCCTCATGGAACAGGTAAAATATTTTAGAAGACGAGAACCTGATCAGGTTGTTGCTCCAATTCCAATGGAACAGATAACCGGAGTAGCAGAAGAAATTCTTCCTAGTAATAATGGCATAGAAGAAGTTAAAAGTCAGGTTCAACAACTTGAAAAATCTTTTAACCAGCAGTTTATAGAGCTTCATAAAAGATTTGATCAATTGTTTAATAAAAGTATCGCCCATGGCTTAGATAAAAAAACATCTAATCAAGAAGAAATTGCCCCTACCTTAGATATAGAAATAGCGAACAAATCAGAAATTGAAAAAATCATGGGAAATAAAAAGCAAGGGGACGCTGTTTGGAGAGCTAGAGAATATTTGAAAGCTCAAGGTAGGCAAATTAATAAAGAGAACTTTAAAAAAGCTACAAAAGCGCCAGATAAAATTAAGGATTTTGCCAATGGAACTTACGAAAAGTTAATACAAGTGGTAAATATTCCAGATTGATTTTTATGGAAAATAGCAAAGCTAGTTTTTAGCGATCACACTAGCTAGTTGGGATTTTTCAAAGCGATCAGGTGAAAGTCGAATTACAGATGCTTTTGGCTAATATCGCTTCCGATAGCTGTCATCAAAGAAGATATAATTAAAGTGACAACTCCGACAATTCGCACTCTCTTCCTCACCAGGAATTTGCCCTACCCAATCATGGGTGGTGGAACTTTACGCAACTGGCAAAACATCAATATCATGATGAAGTTTGGTGAAGTTGCTGTTTTTGCCGTTTGTCAGTGGACTGAAAAAAATATATCTCTTCCTGGTGTTACTCTCGTAGAGCATTGCAATGTTGCCAATTTGCGTTCTACTAGGGAAAAAATCGAACGTCGGCTGTGGTGGCTACGCCTTGATGGGCATCCAGATACAGATTATGAATATGCAAAAGCTGCGGCTCAAAAATTAGAAAAAACACTAGAAACATTTCAACCTGACATCGTAGTTATTGCAGAAGCATGGTTGTATCGCTATATACCTGTGGTAAAACGATATAAATGTAAAATAATTTTTGATAACCATAATATAGAAGCAGTTTTATTTTTAGAAAAAAAACCTTTAGGTATTGATTTTAAATCTAAACTGAAAGCACAACTTCAGCTTACTAGACTCAAACATCTTGAAGGTGAATTAATTCACAAAGCTAATCAAGCTTGGGTATGCAGTCAAGAAGATGCTGCTATACTCCAGCAATATTATGGAAAAGTAGCACACACTCACGTAATACCAAACGCGGTAAATATTGATTACTACCAAAATGTTCGCTCTCAAAAATGTAATTTACCGCCTGAATTAAAGTCAGAGCAGCAAAATATTCTCTTTCTTGGTCAACTTTCATATTTACCTAACATAGTTGCCGTAGATTTATTAATAGAGCAAATTTACCCTCAGCTAAAAGCTATTTATCCAAACTGTCGTCTAATTTTAGCAGGGCGTAATCCTACTCAAAAAATGCAGGCAGCAGGACAAGAAGATCCTGGAATTATTGTTACAGGAAGAATTCCAGATGTGCGACCATATTTAGCGGCTGCTAGTGTGCTAGTTGTTCCTTTGCTACAAGGCGGTGGTACGCGCTTAAAAATCTTAGAAGCTTTTGCGGCTGGTTGTCCTGTAATTAGTACGGCTAAAGGTGCTGAGGGGCTAGAAGTTAGAGATGGAGTACATCTACTTATTCGGAATAATGTTGCAGATATAGTTTCTGGTATTTGCCAACTTTGGTTAGATCCTCTTTTAGCTACAAAATTAATTAATTCTGCATATCAAATTGTTAAAACAGAATACTCTTGGGAAGCAGTTGAAGTAAGAATAAAAACAGGTATTAGAAAATTACAATGAGAATAGAAACTAAACAAACAAATTATGTAATAGTCGAGATATAAAATCGCTACAATCTCAGGTTTAGATTAGTTTAATTTCCGAAAGCTTCTGAAGAATATATTCTCTTTGTTCTTCATTAAAACACTCATAAAAATTAGTATTATTAGTACTGTAAATAGGCTGTGCTACAGGGGTTTTCCAAGCTTCATATTCCAATACAACATTTTTTGCTGCTTGGCTATATTGTTGCAGCATATTCTCATTAAATTGAATTTCAATAAATTTACAAAGCTCTTGCAAAACTACTTGAGGTTCTTCTACCAGTTTTTCGTATTGCACCAGAATATGATTTGATTGCTCTAAATATTTATAACTATCTTGAACATCATTAATGTAAGTATTGATACATTTATCAATACTCCAAGCTCCTGACCAAAACTTGGGATGCTTGTGTGTCACTTTATATAGTGAAGCAATAACATCGGCTCCATTACGGATAATATGAATAAATTTGACGTTTTTAACCGAATTTTCAATATAACTAATATATCTAACATTCCCTGGGGTTTTTTCTAGCCAAATTGTTTTATTTTGTTGTTTTGTTATGCGATCCAGAATATTGACGAAAGCTTGAGTATATTGATATTCAAAAACACCTATTTGTTGACGGGGTGACAACCCCGTCAAAGACAAGACTGAATAAGGGATGCAGCTTTTAAACCTCTGTAAAAATTTAAGCTTTTATTTGGCTTTAATCTCATTAACTCGCAAACATCTTTAGTGCATGAAAGAAAAATATCTAA
>DATNQB010000003.1 GCA_036702875.1 Oculatellaceae cyanobacterium
CACTCTCACCGATGTTGGCTTGTGGAACGAAGTCAAAGATAGACTCAATACCCCTGCTCTTGCCCTCTCCGGCGGACAACAACAGCGCTTGTGTATTGCCCGTGCTTTAGTCTTAAAACCCGAAGCACTGCTTTTAGATGAACCTTGTAGCGCCCTCGATCCCCTTTCCAGTGGTGTCGTTGAGGATCTGATTGCCAGTTTGCGCGGACGTTACACCATACTCATCGTCACTCACAATCTCGCTCAAGCACGCCGGATTGCCGACACCGCTGCCTTATTTTGGGTTCAAGATGAGGTAGGGCGATTAATTGAGTATGGTTCAGTCCAGCAGATTTTTGAAAGTCCTCAAGAAGCCTTAACTGCCGCTTATGTCAATGGCATCAGGGGATAAGTCGTTAAGTAGAGGGTGATGCAATTTCCTTTGACATCGCAACCGTGATAAATTTTTCCATTCTTACCGAGACCAAAATTAACTATAAACTCACCTGCTCGATAGGTATCTGCCCAAGCAGTAGCTGCTCCCAAAATGGAAGATAGCATAATAGCAACTGCAATAACGTTTTGTTTTTTTATCAGTCTTCAAACAGGTTAAGTTGATTTATTTTCAAGGCGGGTTTTTCAGAGCATCATAAAATTAGCTTCCCATAAGCGCGATCGCGCCCCCGTTATCTTTCTAGGGAATTTATCGTGACAATAATCGAAACAGTATCGCCAAAACACTGTTTTATTTTAAAATAATTAAATCGTTGTTTTGATGCTTGTAAATCAATGGAGCAAATCGCGGCGCAGATTTAAAGCGTGGAAGATACTCAAAACATCGCATTTCCATTCTGGCAAAAGTAATGTCATTGCTATCTCTTCGGTGCTGTTTATCCAACAAAGGACTATTGCCAACCACAGGGGTTTATTATAGTTAAACCCAAATAAGCTTACAGTAGCAATTAACAGCATTACTCCCCAAGTTTTCGCAGTGTAAGTATGAAAGCTAGGAAGTTTTTTAAATTTAATTAAACTAATGGTAAATAAAATTAGTTGAGCAGCTAGAGCCAAAAGTAAGGGATTTTTAAAATCCATCAACACATGAGGATAAACTAACCATGTGCTAATAGCAAGGCAAATAAACAGAAAGATATCTGCCCAGCTATCTGCTTGCCGAAGTTCAACTGTGCTGACTCCTAATCGACGGGCAATGATGCCATCAAAGATATCAGATAAAATTGCAATAATATAGCCAATGACGAACCAAATTGTAGTATCGTGATCCACCGCCTCCAGTACCAGTAGAGGTGCGATCGCCAAACGAATACCAACAAGAATACTGGGAATTCTATCAACAGAAAAAGGAACTTTCTGACTATTCATGGCTAACCTTTTTAGCACCAAATTCAGTAATTGAGTAATAGCGTTGACTAAAAGATCTGTGTGATGAGATCAAGTTGTAAATAATTTCATAAATTACAATAAAATTCTACAAACATTAATAAAATAGATATTAGAAGAAATTAATATTTAACCTTGAATAGTCATTGGCAATTTTTAACAATTATTTTTGTTTTGCCAATCTTTCATTTCTTCCTCAATGAAATAATTAACCAAATTTCGATACATTTTTTCGATAGCCTCTGGACTTAGCCCAGCATCTTCTGCCCATGCTCTTCTTTGCTCCAACATAACCTCAAAGCGCTCTGGAGCACGGACACTTGTTTCGCTAGTTTTGAACTTGGATGCTGCTTTGACATAACCAAAACGCTGACCAAGTAAGTTAATAACTTGTTTGTCTAAGGTATCTATTTGGACTCTGATCTCATCTATATTATTGCATTGTTCTGGTGTTTTCATATTAGGGAAGTCAACAGTGTAATAACAGAGTTGATGAGCAAGCTAAAGTTTATCATCTGATGAGGTCGTCACTACATCAGCCTGAAAATCTTAATATTCCACCTTTTCGCAACGATATTATTAGCATTTAGAATAATGTTAATGTCATCTACCACACACTGCGATCGCAGTGTCTATGTATAAATTGAGGCATTTATCTATAAGAACCGCAAAAATCTTCACAGTTTTAACTATTTTTTATCTCTTTTCTGCATAAAAAAATTCCAGCTAACCTACTAAGTTATTGAAAGATTAAAGCCCTAAGTAAACTTTAAAGAGAATTACTTGTATGTCTATTTACAACGCCAACCGACTCAAAGTTACCTTCAGCCTTATTACTTTAACCAGTTTTGCAGCTTTAACACCAACTGCTGATGCTTGTTTGCCAGGTGGAGCTACTCAGAACATTTTAAATCGAGCTTCTTTGGATACTCAGACCAGAAAGCTACAGCAACAAGGTTCACCATTATCTCCTTCAGCAGTAGAACAGATTCATGATGTATCTCAAATACGAGGTTCCCAAACTATTTGCGATGGTAGTAGCCTTCAGGGTGTACCTGCTAGTAAAACTCGGCAGGGTAATGAAGTTTTAACTAATTCTACAATTGAACGAAACACTCAGTTAATTCGGTCAATTCGCTTTCTGAGTCAATAAAGTATTAAAAAGCACTCTGGGTGGCAGCGCTTTCATTTCCAGTTTACTTTGTAGACAAACTCAACTTTGTTCACTTTAAACCACATTCCGTACTTTAAGTTGTAGTATGCTCAAGCCGTGTATATTGGTCAATTTGGCGAACTAACAAGTCAGCGATTATGCTATTGCAAACAAGAGAAAAATTCAAGTTTTTAGAGCTATGTGATCGCCAAATTGCCTAACTGTTATACACTACAAAAAATAATACTAAATGAAGTGCGGAATGTGGGTTAAAACCCAATAGTACGGTTCAAAATTAGAAGGGTGAGTTTATTCTCGTAAACGACCGTTTTCAAGAACTAAAACTACAACCACAGCGTACTATTTTCCTGATCTTGAAAGGGTAATACCAATAATCATGGTGCTTTGATTGGGGATTAGATTCCTTCTTCTACGATTTTTTACAAATGAGGAGCGTGACCCCTAGTTGTACTCTCCAGGAAGATCAGTTTTTCTAACAGTAATGCTGCCAACTTTCTTACCTGACATTCTCAATAATTCATCACCTGAAAATTCAAAACCAAGCAAGAGTGCTATTCGCGCAATATCAT
>DATNQB010000004.1 GCA_036702875.1 Oculatellaceae cyanobacterium
TAGTGCGACTCGTTGGCTAGAAACCAATGCCCGTAAGGGTTTTTTGGAGGATTAGCCGCATGGTATCAGTCTATCGTCTTGACTGAAAATCATGACAACTGAGTGACCTTGAGGGTGTGAACCCCTCCCCTGTAGATGCCAGGTGAAAGCATTTTCCCTACGGTAGCGATTAGCCATCAATCCGTAAAGCGGGATTAAAAGCCCTTCCACACTCCTAGTCCAAGGTAGTGCGGGGCAAGCAAAGAATCCATGAGTAAAGCAATAGCTTGAATCCACGTTATAACCATCGTCACGCACAACCAGCAAAAAGGACTGATTAGCTGGAGCCAAAAGGCAAAGGATAAGAGGCTGGCGAGTTATGTTTCGACCAGTAGCATCTCCAAACAAACCCGGTGGACAGTGGAACTCTAAAGATTCATTAGTATGGTCACTCGGAACGAAGTAACCCCTCGTATGCTCTCAGTGAGGTCGAACACATTGAGTAGGTGCCAACCGGATGCTGCGAGAGGGAAGGATTAAGTCAGAAGCAAACGCCTTGCGGTAATAGCAAGGATAGGCTGACAGACTCACGGTGATAAGGAAGATAAAGTTGCAAGTAGTGAGTGAATATGTCTAATACACAGTCTCAACAACTGATGGTGGAATGGAACAAGGTTAACTGGCGCAAGCTGGAAATCCGTGTTTATAAGCTCCAAAAGCGAATTTATCAAGCCTCTAGTCGTGGTGATTTGAAGGCAGTTCGCAGACTCCAAAAGACTTTGATGAGGTCTTGGTCAGGAAAGATGCTGTCGGTGCGTCGCGTGACACAAGATAACCAAGGGAAGAAAACGGCTGGGGTTGACGGGGCTAAATCATTAACACCCGTAGAAAGGCTGTCTTTGGTTAAGAAGCTTGCGCTAAAGGGGAAAGCTATGCCCACTAGAAGGGTATGGATAGATAAACCAGGAACGGACGAAAAGCGTCCGCTTGGTATTCCCACGATGTACGACAGGGCGCTTCAGGCGTTAGTCAAACTGGCGCTTGAACCGGAGTGGGAAGCACGTTTTGAACCCAACTCTTACGGATTCCGACCAGGACGCTCATGCCATGATGCAGTTGAAGCAATATTTCAAGCAATTAACCAGAAAGCCAAATATGTGCTGGATGCCGATATTGCTAAATGCTTCGACCGCATCAACCACGGGGAACTTCTCAAAAAACTAAATACATTCCCGACACTTAAACGCCAGATTAAATCATGGCTCAAGTCGGGAGTGATGGACGGAAAACAAATGTTCCCCACATCTGAGGGTACGCCACAAGGGGGAGTCATTTCTCCACTGTTGGCAAACATTGCCCTTCACGGGATGGAAGAACGGGTTAAGCAAATAGCCAATGAAATGATTCCAGCTCGAAGCGGATACAGTAAAAAAATCATCCGCGCTTCACTAAGCTTAATCCGCTACGCCGATGACTTCGTGATACTACACGAAGACTTAACCGTCGTCCAAAGATGTAAAGAGGTAATCTCTGAGTGGTTAAATGGCATGGGACTAGAATTAAAACCAAGTAAAACGCGCCTCGCCCACACATTACATGAGTATGAGGGACAAGACGCGGGGTTCAACTTCCTTGGCTTTAATATCAGGCAGTACCCGGTAGGAAAGTATAACTCAGGTTGTAATACCAATGGAAAAATACTTGGATTTAAGACACTCATCAAACCCAGCAGAGAAAAAATAAAAGTACATTACAAGCAGATTACAAAAGTAATAGAACAGCATGAGGCAGCCCCACAAGCTGCGCTGATATCCCGATTGAACCCAATTATTAAAGGGTGGGTAAACTATTACAGCACAACAGTTAGCAAAGAGACATTCTCAGAGCTAAAAACAATGGTGTACTGCAAACTAAGAAGCTGGGCAAAAAGCCGCCACCCTCGCAAATCAGGGACATGGGTAGCTGATAAATACTGGCAAACCATTGGCGGAGATAATTGGGTATTCGCAACCAGGCAGGAAGGACAATACCCCCTGCGGTTACTGAAGCATACGGAAACTGAAATAAAACGTCATGTGAAAGTTAAAGGCGATGCCAGTCCTTATGATGGCAATCTAATTTACTGGAGTACGAGAATGGGCAGTAACCCTGAAGTGCCTAAGACGGTGGCAACACTGTTGAAGAAACAGAAGGGGAAATGCGCCCACTGCGAATTGCATTTCACAGAAGAATCGGTGATAGAAGTTGACCACATCATTCCCAAGTCGCAAGGCGGAAAGAATGAGTACAAAAATATGCAATTACTTCACCGTCATTGCCACGATAAAAAGACTGCCAGCGATGGCAGTCGTGGTACAAAATCTGGCTGTAATAGTGCCAAACCTAAACCCTTATTGGGTGACAGAGGTATCAATGATAATGACCTTATTACTGAGGAGCCGTGTGATGCGAAAGTATCAAGCACGGTTTTGGAGACGAGCGGTTCTCGTGAGGGAATCGCTTAGTTTAACG
>DATNQB010000005.1 GCA_036702875.1 Oculatellaceae cyanobacterium
TGGTTTGCTTTGTATCCAAGTGCTAGCACTCAACCCAAACTGAATAATGCTGGAATCCTGAAGAAAACAGTCGGCACAGGGACAACAACTATTTCCACTCAATTTAATAATACAGGTACAGTACAAGTCCAAACTGGAACATTGAATTTAACTGGTGGTGGCAGCAGTAGTGGAAATTGGAGTTTAAGTAATGGAGCCGCCTTACAATTTTCTAGTAACTATGCTTTACAGGGAGGGATTCTAACGGGGAGTGGTAGAGTAATTGGTAACGTTGCTAACCTCACTCAAATTAACCCCGGTGATGGGATTGGCGAATTAAGTATTACCGGAAATTACACCCAAAATAGTGCAGCCAATCTCAATATAGAGTTAGGAGGAGCCACAAATTTTGATCGACTGAATATCACTGGGAATGCCAACTTAAGCGGTAATTTAAATATTAACCTAGTTAATGGATTTACTCCAATTGTAGGCGATCGCTATACTATCCTTAACTTTGGAGGCAGTTTAACTGGTAACTTTACCAATATCACTGGACTCAACCTTGGTAATGGGTTACTGCTACAATCCTTAATCATCAATAAATCTTTAGTTTTAGATGTGGTTCAAGATGTCAACTATAAACCTGGCATCTTTTCTTTCAGTGCTAACAATTTTAACGTTAATGAAAATGCTACGCCTATAAGTGCTGTCACCATCAATCGTACAGGTGGCACTGATGGCATAGCCAACATTACTTTAACCCCCAGCAATGGGACAGCGATCGCGCCCGCCGATTATAATAATGCTCCCATCGTTGTCACTTTTGCCAATGGTGAAGCTGCCAAAACAGTCACGATTCCTATTATTGATGACAATATTTATGAGGGAGATGAAACCCTCAATCTCACTCTGAGTAATGCTGTAGGCGGAGCAACTTTAGGTACTCAAACGACTGCGACGCTCACAATTGTTGAGAATGATTTACCAACTGTTTCACTAGCACTTGCTCCTACGAACGTAGCAGAAGACGATACAAACAACCTTATTTATACATTTACCCGTACTGGGAACACCGCGAATCCTTTAACGGTTAACTTTAATGTCGCTGGAACTGCGACTTTCGACAGTGACTACACCCAAATTGGTGCAACTAACTTCAATAGCACAACAGGAACAATTACTTTTGCTGTTGGTTCTGACACAGCTACTTTAACCATCGATCCCACGGTAGACAGTCTATTTGAAGCAGATGAAGCACTAAGCTTAACCCTTGCTTCCAGTGCAAATTACAATCGGGGTACAACGGTTGCTGTTAGTGGAACAATTCTGAATGATGAAGTTAACGCCGGAGTTCTCTCTTTTAGTTCTCCTCAGTTCAGCGTCAGTGAAGATGGGACACAAACTACTGCTGTCACGATTAATCGTATAGGTAACAGTACAGGTGCAGTGAGCGTAACACTGAACTTAAGTAATGGCAGTGCGATCGCCCCTGCTGACTACAATAATACCCCAATTACGGTTAATTTTGCTAATGGAGAAATTAGTAAAACTGTTAATATTCCTCTGGTTAACGATCCTCAATTTGAACCCGACGAAACCATTAATTTAAGTCTGTCCAATCCTACAGGTGGTGCAACATTAGGAACTCAGACAACAGCACAGCTAACCATCATTAATGATGATGCTCTCCAACCAGGAACTGTTAGTTTCAATACAGCAAACTATACCGTTAACGAAAATGGCACAGCCAATATTAATCTGATTCGCATCGGGGGAAGTGATGGTGAAATTACTGTTACTTTAACTCCTACCAATGGCACAGCTACAGCCGGAAGTGATTACAATAATTCACCAATTTCAGTAACTTTTGTTAATGGGCAAACAAGCAGGGCAGTAACAATTCCGCTCATTGATGACAGTAACTATGAGCCGAATGAAACCGTCAATTTAACATTAAATAATCCTACTGGTGGTGCAAGTTTAGGTACTCAAAAAACAGCCACATTGAATATTGTTGATAATGATGCTGTACCAGGAATTATTCAGTTTAGCAACGCTAGCTACTCTATTAATGAAAATGGTACACCCGTAACTGCTGTAACTTTAACTCGCACAGGCGGAAATGATGGTGCAGTTAGTGCCAGACTTAACCTAACTAATGGTACAGCCACCGCAGGAAGCGACTATAATAATAACCCAGTTACGGTTAATTTTGCCAATGGTGAAACTAGCAAGACTGTTAATGTTCCTCTGGTTAACGATCCTCAATTTGAACCCGACGAAACCATTAATTTAAGCCTGTCCAATCCTACAGGTGGTGCAACATTAGGAACTCAGACAACAGCACAGCTAATTATCATTAATGATGATGCTCCTCAACCAGGAACTGTTAGTTTCAATACAGCGAACTATACCGTTAATGAAAATGGCACAGCGAATATTAATCTGATTCGTGCAGGGGGAAGTGATGGCGAAATTACTGTTACTTTAACTCCTACCGATGGCACAGCTACAGCCGGAAGTGATTACAATAATTCACCAATTACAGTAACCTTTGCTGATGGGGAAACCACTAAAACTGTTAATATTAGTCAGCCAAATAATGGTTTATCTTTTGATGGAATAAATGATACAGTAGACAATTATAAGTTTTTACCTAATCTTACCGACACTTTTACTATTGAGTTCTGGGCGAATCCCACTGCAACTCGCGATTTAACTTCCGAATCTAATAGCTACCCAAACTATTCTGGAACAAGCGGACAACGCTATGCGATCGCTCCTGTAGAGGGGAGCGGTAAAGCGGGATCAGGTCATGCTGGAGCGGGCGTATCAGTTGGAACCAATGGAATTAGCGTCTTTGAACATTCAGCAGGCTATATTCCTTCACCACTCGTTTATAAAGGTTCTTTATTAGGGTGGAATCATATAGCTGTTATTTACCAAAATAAAACACCGAGTCTATATCTGAATGGACAATTTATTAAAACTGGAATTCAAAGTAACTACATTGTTCATCCTAGCTTTCAGTTAGGAGAATTTTCGGGTGATGCTAATTATGGTGCTTATCAAGGAAGCTTAGATGAAGTTCGCATTTGGAATAAAGCCATAACCCAAGCCGAAATACAAGCTAATTTAAACAAGGAATTGATAGGTAATGAAAGCGGATTAGTCGGCTATTGGAATTTTAATTCGTTGACCAACGGTACGGTTGAAGACTTAACCAGTAATCAGAATGATGGCACAATAGTCGAGGCACAACCTACCCAAGGATTTAGTCAATCTCCATCTGGGTTAATCATAGTTAACGATACTATATCTGAATTTACGGAAACCATTAATTTAACCTTAACTAATCCCACTGGTGGTGCAACATTAGGAACGCAGAAAACAGCAGTTGTTTCAATTATTGATAATGATGCTAAACCAGGCATTATCGCTTTTAGCAACTCTCAATTTAGTATCAATGAAGATGGCACGCCTGTTGCTGCTGTTATACTAACTCGCACTGGAGGAAGTGATGGGTCTGTCAGTGCAACAATTAACCTGAAAGATGGCACAGCCAAAGCACCAAACGACTACAATAATACTGCTATTACGGTTAATTTTGCCAATGGTGAAACTAGCAAGACTGTTAATATTCCTCTGGTTAACGATACTCAATTTGAACCCGATGAAACCATTAATTTAAGTCTGTCCAACCCCACAGGTGGTGCAACATTAGGGACTCAGACAACAGCACAGCTAACCATCATTAATGATGATACTCCCCAACCAGGAACTGTTAGTTTCAATACAGTCAACTATACCGTTAACGAAAATGGCACAGCGAATATTAATCTGATTCGCATCGGGGGAAGTGATGGCGAAATTACTGTTACTGTAACTCCTACCGATGGCACAGCTACAACCGGAAATGATTACAATAATTCACCAATTACAGTAACTTTTGCTAATGGACAAACAATTAGGGCAGTAACAATTCCGCTTATTGATGACAGTAGCTATGAGCCGAATGAAACCGTCAATTTAACATTAACTAATCCTACTGGTGGTGCAAGTTTAGGTACTCAAAAAACAGCCACATTAAATATTGTTGATAACGATGCTGTACCTGGAGTAATTCAGTTTAACAACGCTAGCTATTCCATTAATGAAAATGGTACGCCTGTAACTGCTGTTACCCTATCCCGTACAGGGGGAAGTGATGGCGTAGTTAGCGTCGCAGTTGACTTGAGTAATGGGACAGCAACCGCAAGTAGTGACTATTATAATAATTTGATTACAGTTAATTTTGCTGATGACGAAACCAGCAAAACTGTCACTATCCCCATCATTGATGACAGTATTTTAGAAAGCAACGAAACCATCAATTTAACTCTTGCTAATCCTACTAATGGCGTAACAATCGGCACACAAAACAGCGCAGTTGTCAATATTATCGACAATGATTTTAAACCGACTTTAACCGTTAATATTGTTGCTGAACAAGTAACCGAAGGTAACACCATTCAGGGAACAGTTACCCGCAACACCGACACCACAGTACCTCTGACTGTTACCTTAATTAACAACGATAATACCCAACTTACCGTACCGACAACGGTCACGATACCTGTAGGGGCAACTTCGGTTAACTTTAATATTACGGCTGTTGATGATAATTTCTTAGAACTGCCGAAAAATTACAGTATTATTGCCTCAGCACAGGGATTTATTAGTAGTTCAGATAGTATTGCGGTTATTGATAATGATACTGTAGCCTTAAGCTTAACGGTTGATACTACTAATATTAACGAGAATGGCGGAAAAGCAATCGCCACCGTCACCCGCAATGTCGTTACTGATATCCCCTTAGTAGTCCAACTATCTAGCAGCGACACCACAGAAGCCACCGTCCCTGCAACTGTTACAATTGCAGCCAATCAAGCATCAGCTACCTTTGAAATTCAAAGCTTTGATGACACCATTGTTGATGGTACGCAACCTGTAATTATTACGGCGAAACCTGTCTATACAAACACAAATGTAGCCGTACAAACAGGAAATGCAACTGCTAATTTAAATATCGTTGATAACGAAAGCCCAAGTTTAAAATTAACCATAGATCGGGATGTCATCTCAGAAACAGGGATAGCAACTGCAACGATTACTCGCAATACCAATACAGATAGTGTATTAGTTGTCAACCTGAATTCTAGCGATACAACAGAAGCAACCGTTACCAATACAGTGACAATTGCTGCGGGACAAACTTCTGCAACATTTACAATTACTGGAGTTAGCGATGGAATTAGTGATGGAAGTCAAACAGCCACTATTACAGCATCAGCCACCGGGTTAAATAGTGGTACAGATAGCTTAGAAGTCACAGATATTAATGTACCTGATTTAACTATCACTCAGTTACAAGGAATTCAACCTACCTATACAGGCAAACAATCTCAATTTACCTACGCTGTTGCTAATAATGGGATTATTGCTGCATCGGGAAGCTGGAAAGATAGAGTGTATCTGTCTACAGATAACAAACTTGATGCCAATGATACCTTATTAGGGGAATTTAGCTTAGGTAGTGCGGAAAGTCCTGCTAATTTTGCGCCAGGAACATCATATCAACGCACCGTTACTTATTTTGCACCCCGCACCCCTGGACAGTATCATTTAATTGCTAATACTGATAGTGGTAATACAGTTAAGGAAGGGGTAGGAGTTGGAGAGAATAACAATACTACAATTACCCCTGTTACAATTACCCCCGCTTACCGTGCTACAGTTTCTACCGATACAGAAACAGCGATCGCAGGCAATCCTGTTATTCTCCGAGGGCAAGCGGTTAGTAATATTGATAATGCGCCTGTTCCTTTTGAATTTGTCAAAGTCAGGGTAAAAAATCAAGGCATCATTCGAGAATTTGACTCGTTTACCGATGCTAACGGTAACTTTGTTAGACAGTTTAATCCATTATCTGGTGAAGCGGGAACATACAACATCAACGCTTATTTCTCCGGTTTCACTGGTGAAGACACCGCAGCCGAAGACCAATTTACCTTGTTAGGAATGCGGTTTGAACAGAATGATCAATTCTTGCAGCAGGTAACACCAAAAATAGTTGAAGGAACAACGTTTAACGGTCAAGTTAAGCTGCAAAACCTGAGTAATGTTAGTTTATCGGGACTGACTGCAAGTATCATTGATGCACCAGATAACTGGACTTTAGAGGTTACGCCACAAAAAACCAGCCTCGCTGGGAATGAAGAAATTGCTGTCAACTACAACATCACTGTTCCTGATGACAGCATACTCTACGACCAGTTACAAATTCGCCTAAACACTACCGAAGGAGTCACCACCGCTTTACCTTTAACGGTAAATGTCGAGCAAATTTTACCGCGCTTGGTAGCTGATACCAGCAGCCTACAAGCCAGTATGCTCCGGGGAGGACAAACTTTAGTTGAATTTACTGTAACTAACCAAGGGGGAATTGCTTCTGGGGAATTAGATGTATTGCTTCCTGAAGCGTCTTGGTTAAAGTTAGCGTCTCCTATAGAGATACCTTCCCTTAATCCAGGGGAGTCAACAAAAGTTTCTATTTTATTGCAACCCTCTGCAACTCAGGAATTAACAGTTTACAACGGTGATTTAGTTATTGCAGGAGATGAAACATCGTTAAAATTACCCTTCAATTTCCGTGCGATTTCTGAAGCAAAAGGCAATTTGCAAATTAATGTAGTTGATGAACTATTTTACTTTGCGGAAGGTTCACCAAGATTAGAAAATGCCACAATTACGCTGATAGATCCTTTCAGTGGCAAGGTTATCTTTTCTGAACGAGATGCGGATGGAATCTTATCGCGGACGGATTTAGCAGAGGGGTATTATACACTCAAAATCAATGCAGATAATCACGATTATTACCAGCAAAATATCTACATTGGTGCTGGGGAAACGGAGAATATTCAGGCTTTCTTGTCACGTCAGACAGTTAAATATACTTGGACAGTAACACCAACGGAGATTGAAGATCAATATACGATTAGTGTTCAATCTACTTTTGAAACCGATGTTCCAATTCCGGTTGTAACTATAGATCCGCCTTTAATTGATTTAAAAGATTTGCAAGCAGTTGGTCAAGTCACACAGATTGATATGGTTGTGACTAATCATGGATTAATTGCTGCTAAAGATATTAAGCTGAATTTTGGCAATCATCCGTTTTATAAGATTGAACCATTAATTAATGATGTCGATGGTTTAGCCGCAAAAAGTTCGCTTACCGTTCCGGTTCGGATTACCAGAATTGCTGATTTTGATACACTCACACCTAATAATAGCGAACTCCAGTTTTCATCAACGCCTCAAGTTCCTTGTTCAATTTCTGGTTCTGTCATTTATTCTTACCCTTGTGGTGGTCTTGATGTACAGAAATCTACAACTATTGCTTTTAATAATGTAGAAGGAAATTGTGGTGGTTTACCTAGTATTGGCGGCGGTGGCGGCGGCGGTGGCGGCGGCGGCAGCGGTAGCGGCGGTAGCGGCGGTAGTGGCGGTGGTGTGTTTGTTTATTCCTCCACTCCTATCATTTATGCTAACAATCCTTGTAATACAGATCCGAATAATCTACCTGATGAACCAGACTGCAATTATCCGGAAATGCTCGATATTTTATCAGATAAATATGATGATAAAAAAGGAACAGCAACTGCTGGATATCATCATCAGGTTCTTTGTATTGCTGAAAAAGCAGCAGCAAGCGATTGGGGTCAAAGATTCGTTAAAGACATTCTTTGCCAAATGGCAAACGATCTAAAAAACGGTCGAGGAAGCACAAGAGAACTGGACGAGCTCACCGCTTCGGTTCCTCCTTGGATAACTGTTATTCCGCCTTTTCCAATAAAAACTGGTGATCTTGGTTCTCTTGGTGCAGGAGGTTTTCACTTTTTCAGGGATTTACTTCCAGGATTTACTAGAGCAATTTGTGATGGCTCATACAATCTAAATGATCATGACAACTTTTTTAATGATGGTGTTGTTCCTTGCTTTGATGAGGTTGCTGAGTCTGAGGAAATGAGCCAATTGGCAGCCGATATAGCTCAAATATTGGTTCCTCAAGGTGCAGGACTGATGCGGGATTATTTGTTATCTCGAAGAGCTGATGGAACTCTGAATTGTAGTGGATTCACTGTTCAATCCTTTATTTCGGGTACAAATGAAAATTTGCTAGTTCAACGTAATCAAGAGATTAATTTATTATCTCTTAGCAAAGAACACCTTTTCTCTGAACAACTGGCTTCATCATCAACATTAAAAATTGAAGTAAACGATCTATTTTTCTTGCAAGTTGGGGGAGAATTTCAACTTAAAGTAACTGAAAATAACTCAGATGGTACAATTTCTGATTTAACATCTTCTGCAACAGGAACTCAGTATTTTGTTGTAGCTAATAATCAGGTATCTCAAATTTCAAATAATGGATTGCTATCTATCTTCAGTAGTAATTTTCCTCTTGCTATTTTTACACCTGTCTTATATGTAATTGCTCGAAATGGAAACAATTTTGGTATCGGACAATTTGCTATTCAAGATACTGATAATGACAGTGATGGACTAGCCGATTCTTATGAACGTAAAATTGGTCTAGATTCAAATATCTATAATGGTAAAAATTCGGATACTGATGAAGATGGGTTGAATGATTTTTATGAAGC
Organism: Oculatellaceae cyanobacterium; assembly: GCA_036702875.1. GTDB lineage: Bacteria > Cyanobacteriota > Cyanobacteriia > Cyanobacteriales > PCC-9333 > Crinalium. The sequence continues at coordinate 8,691 of DATNQB010000005.1, forward strand.
CTTAATTTACTCAAATCCACTTGTTAAAGATACTGATGGAGATGGGGTTGATGATGGGGTCGAAGAACAAAATGATAGAGATCCTAGCAATCCAGATCCAAAAGATAATACACAAGGTGTTTGCGCCAAAGTCAAAATTCAAATTGACCAAGAAGCGGTAATGACCCGTTCCGCTTTCTTGGGTACACTCGAAATTGACAACGGTAACGCCAGCAACCTCGAAAATATCTCTGTTACGCTTCAAGTTAAAGATGCACAAGGGAATATTGTTAATGATCTTTTCGGTATCACCAACCCCATTCTCAAAAACATCATCGCCGTTGATGGTACAGGTATCCTCACAAAAGATGACCCCACAACTAGCGTAGATGAAGGTATTGGTTCTGCTCAATGGACATTTATTCCTACTAATCTCGCCGCACCAGAAACTCCAACCCAATACAGTATAGGCGGTACTCTCTCCTACCTAGAAAACGGCAAAACAGTAACAGTTCCCCTTCTCTCCACCCCCATCACCGTTTATCCCCAAGCGGAACTGTACCTCGACTACTTCCATCAACGGGATGTCTTCGCTGACGATCCGTTCACCGATGATATTGTGGAAACTTCCGTTCCTTACTCCCTAGCAGTATTAGTGAGAAACGAAGGTAAAGGTGAAGCCAAGAATTTAAAAATTACTTCCGGTCAACCGAAGATTGTTGATAATGAAAAAGGCTTATTAATTGACTTCCAAATCATTGGCTCCGAAGTCAATGGTACTGGTGTCAATCCTTCTTTAACCGTCGATTTGGGAAATATTCCAGCAGGGGAAACCGCCGTTGCTGACTGGTTACTCAAATCTTCCTTGCAAGGCAAATTCACCGACTACAAAGCCACATTTGAACATATCAATAGTTTAGGCAAATCTGAACTTTCCCTGATTAAAGATGTCAAAATTCACGAATTAATTCACCAAGTCCAAGTCACCCAACCCACTGATGACGGACTCCCCGACTTCTTAGTTAACGATGTCTTTGACGCGAACTTCACCCCCGATACCCTCTACTTCAGTCAGGGAGGAACCGCACTCGTCAAGGCTGTCACTAACGCCACCGCCGACGCATCTGCCACCCTCGACGACCTCAACGTGCAAATTTCTGCCACCGTTGATGCAGGTTGGAATTATTTCCGCCTTAATGACCCCAGTAATGCCCAATTTGACATTCAAAAGGTGCTACGTGCAGACGGTACAGAAGTCAAACTAGATAACATCTGGACAACAGACCGCACCTTCCCCGGTACAGGCCGCCCGAAATACGAGAATATTCTGCACCTTCTCGACTACAACGCCACTGCCGGAAGCAAAACGTACACGGTTATTTACACTCCTGGTGGCCCGACTGTCACCGATATTATCGACGTTAGCCCTGACCCCCGTTCCAATCCTGTCAACGCTATTACTGTTGATTTTTCGGAAGCCGTTAAAGCCAGCACCTTTGATATCAGCGATATCATCTTAACCCGCGACAACGGGACGAACCTAATTACTTCTGGTGTAGGAATTATTGCTCAGTCTGCTACCCGCTTCCAAATTACCGGACTCAATGACCTAACCAACCTTGATGGTAACTATCAACTCATCGTTAACGCTGCTGGAATTGCAGACATTAGCGGCAAATGGGGTACAGGTTCAGTTAGCGAAACTTGGATAAAAACAGCTACAGGTAATTCTGATACCACTCCGCCTGTTATTACCGATATTGTGAATCTGTTGGCCAATCCGCGCAATCAACCTGTATCTTCGCTGACTGTCAACTTATCGGAAAAAATTGACCTCAGCACCTTTACTTGGCAAGATATTACACTCGCCCGTAATAATGGTGCAAATTTAATTACTAATGTAGTTACAGTTACTGCCGTTAACGATACCACCTACCGCATCAATGGACTGAGTGGGTTAACAACAACAGATGGAACTTATACTCTTGCAGTTAACAGTAGCGGTATTCAAGATTTATCTGGTAATGCAGGTACGGGAACTCAATTAGAAACCTGGGTAATGGATACTGTTGCACCCAACGTTCCTAGTAATATTAATGCCACAGCGATCGCATCCCCAGCCAGCTTGCAAACAGCCTCGGCTAGTTTTGGTGTCCTCAACCAATACGGTCAAATTCGGGTAAACAGTACCTCTTTGACTGTAACTGGAGACTTAGCTGAAACAGGTTTGCGCGTTTCCCTAATTGATAAGGTTACATCCCAAAGTTTGGGACTAGCAACTGTCACAGGCACAAGCTTTAGTAGTAATATTCAACTTTTATCTCCTGGTAATAGAGATGTAGATGTTCAAGTGCAAGATGCCGCCGGAAACATTACTACTACTACTATTAGCTTGTTTGCAGATGTCATTAAACCTGCAATTACTGAATTCCTCAACATTCCCCAAAACTCTATTAACCCTGTCAGCTTTATAGATGTCCGCTTCTCCGAACAAATCAACCTTTCTACCTTTGATCGCACTGACATTACTCTCACCCGCAACGGTGAAAATATTACTCTCCTCGATACCGTATCCGTTGAATATCTTTCTGATACAACCTACCGTATCAATGGGTTAACCAACTTTACTACTACCCCTGGAACTTATCAATTACGGGTTGATGCAACTACGGTTCAAGATAGCGTGGGCAATAGTGGCGATGTAGCTAAGACAACTTCCTTCACAATTGCTGCACCTCCTACCCCTGGTATTACCGTAACCCAAAGTGGTGGTAGTACAGCAGTCACCGAAGGCGGTAACACTGACAGTTACAACTTAGTCCTGAAAACTCAACCGACTGCTGATGTCACTGTTACCCTAAATGCTGACGATCAAATTACCACTGATAAAACTACTCTCACCTTTACGCCCGATAATTGGAATCTTCCCCAAACTGTTACCATTACTGCGGTTAACGACACTACCCCAGAAGGTAATGGTAGTAGTGCGCTCGCTCACACTATTAGCAGTCTAGATCCCAACTACACTAATATCACCCTCCCCGATCTTGCTGTCAGCATTAACGATAACGATGCCGAGATTCACGGTCAGAAATGGCATGACATTGATGGCGATAGCGTGAAAGACGCAGGTGAACCAGGTTTACATTCTTGGAATATTTACCTCGACACTAACAGCAACGGACAACTCGATAGTGGCGAAACTTCTACTGTTACTGATAGTAACGGTAACTACAGCTTTACCGATCTGCGTCCTGGTATTTACACTGTTGCGGAAGTACAGCAACCAGGATGGAAACAAACCTTTCCTGGCGTGAACGTCACGACTACCAGCGCTGATATTCCCCTTTATTTCCCCAGCTTAGATATTATTCCACCTTCAGATAGCAATGAAGTTCAACTTAACTTTAGTGCGGCTAACTATATAGTCAAAGAAGACGGAACCGCAGTCACAGAAATTTGGGTAACTCGCACCGGAAACACCAGTAGTGCAGTCAGTGCAACACTGAGCTTTGTTGATGGTACTGCCAAAGGATGTGGGTGTGCCGCTAGTTCTGTCAATAATGATTTCAACAATATTCCCTTCACGATTACCTTTGCTGAAAATGAAACCAGCAAACTCATACCTGTTCAAAATTCCCTGTTAGGTAATTCCCATGCCATCAAGATTCGCAACGACAGCAAAGTTGAAGGAGACGAAGACTTTACAATTAAGCTGACCAACCCCACAAATGGCGCAACTATCGGCAATCAAGGCAGTGCCACTATTGCTATTATTGATGACGAAAACCCATCAGATACTACAGTAACGCCTCCTCTAGACACTCCTGGCACAACTCCAGGTTGGGGCGATACTAAAGCAACTTCCTTAATTAATCTTGATGATTTCCTAGCAGATCCTCGCTTTGCTAACATCAAAGGACAAGATTACAGCACCGTTATTATTGATACAGGGGCAGACTTAAATCATCCCTTCTTCGGCGCTGATGCCGATAATAACGGTATAGCCGATCGCGTTATCTACCAATACGACTTTGCCGATAATGATGCAGATGCGAGCGATCGCAATGGACACGGTTCCCACATCACTAGCATTGCCTCTCAAATTGCCCCAGATGCTAACCTAATTATTCTCAAAGTCTTTTCTGATAGTGGTTCTGGCAGCTTCTCCGACTTAGAAAAAGCACTACAATGGGTTGCTACCAATAGTGATACCTACAACATCGCATCTGTCAACCTTTCTCTAGGAGATAGTCAAAACTGGACAACAGCCACTTCTCGTTACGGTATCGGTGATGAATTAGCTGCTATAGCCGCCCAAGACGTGATTATCAGCGCTGCCGCAGGTAACAGCTTCTACCAATATGGCAGCACCCTTGGACTTGCTTATCCAGCCATAGATCCCAATGTTATAGCCGTTGGTGCAGTTTGGGCTGATAACTTTGGTGGGCCGAAAAACTTTGTTGGTGGTGCCATTGATTACACTACCAGTGCTGACCAAATTGCTAGCTTCTCCCAACGAGATCCCAACAAACTGGATGTATTTGCCCCAGGTATCATGATTACAGGTGCAAATGCTAATGGCAGTACTACTAATATGGGAGGAACCAGCCAAGCAGCAGCTTACATCACAGGCGTAGCAACTCTGGCGCAACAGATAGCACAAGAAAAACTCGGTCGGAAATTGACGGTTAACGAGTTTCGCAATCTTCTGGATACTACCAGTGCCATGATCAACGATGGTGATAACGAGAACGATAATGTCACCAACACTGGCAAAAATTACCCCCGCGTAGATTTATTCAAACTCGCAGAAGGTATCCTTAACTTCAGTGGTTCTACCCCAGATAACAATCCCGATCACCCAGGGAACAACAATGACAATGGTGGGACTACCACATCCGACAATACCCTCAATCAGGTTCACACCGTCAACCTAGCAGCAGGTCAAGTACGCATGGGAATTGATTTTGGCAACCAAAAGCTAAATGAAGCTCCAGTCGTTGCTAATCCAATTACCGACCAAAACGCTACTGAAGACGCTGCCTTAAGTTTTCAAATTCCTGCCAATACCTTCAGTGATGTAGATGCTGGGGATATCCTCACCTACTCTGCCACCTTAGAAAATGGTAATCCACTACCAACTTGGCTCACCTTTGATGCAACTACCCGTACCTTTAGTGGTACTCCCGTCAACGATGATGTTGGCAATCTCAATATCAAAATCAGTGCCACTGATCAGTCTGGGGTGACAGCTAGCGATGTCTTCCTACTCACCATTACCAACACTCCAGATCCTGGCACCCTTTCTTTCAACAACACTCACTTCAGCATCAAAGAAGATGGCACAGCAATTCAAGCTGTAACTATCAATCGCACTAACGGCAGTGATGGGATAGTTACCGCCAAACTTACCCTTACCGACGGGACAGCAACAGCAGGTAACGACTACATAAATACCCCAATTGAAATCCCATTTGCCGATGGAGAAATCAATAAAACTATTGTTATCCCCATCATCGAAGATACTCTTGCAGAAGGTGACGAAACGATTAATTTGGCGCTCGCTTCAACAACAGGCGGTGCCACCATAGGAACACAAAACATAGCCGTTCTGACCGTGCTAGACGATGACGGCGTGACCAAAAATGGCACTGCTGGTAATGACACCCTCACTGGCACTAATTACGACGACATCCTCAATGGCGGTAATGGCAACGACATCCTCAACGGTCTTGCCGGAAACGATATCTTAGATAGCGGTGCAGGCAACGACACCCTTGACGGTGGTGGGGGTGACGACACGCTTAAAGGTGGCACTGGTAACGATATCTACCTGGTTGACAGCACCAGCGATACTACTACTGAAGCACTCAACGCCGGAACTGATACCGTAAAATCCACTATCAACTGGACTAATTCCGACAACGTAGAAAACTTAATCCTCATAGGCGACACTGCCCTAATCGGAACTGGAAACGCCCTGAACAACACCCTTACAGGCAATAGTGCCGATAACCTTTTGTCCGGTGCTGATGGCAATGATCTCCTCAATGGAGATGCAGGCAACGACACGATAGATGGAGGCGCAGGCATTGATACCCTAAACGGAGGTATTGGTAACGACAGTATCGTTGGTTCTGATGGCAACGATCTTCTCAATGGGGATGCAGGCAACGACAGCTTAACGGGTGGATTAGGCAATGACACTTACACCGTCGATAGCCAACTCGATACTATTTTAGAAGACCTCAATGCTGGTACAGATACCGTTAATTCAAGCGTTAGCTTTTCTTTAGCTGACAATGTAGAAAATTTAATTCTTACCAGTGATGGTGCGAAAGCAGGTACAGGAAATGCCCTCAATAACACGATCTCTGGTAACAGTATCGATAACATTTTATCTGGTGGAGCAGGCAACGATACGCTCAAAGGACTTGACGGCAATGACATCCTTGAAGGTGGATCTGGAAATGACCTACTTGATGGCGGTGTTGGTGACGACACTCTGACGGGTGGTATCGGCAACGATATTTATATTGTTGATAGTGCTAGCGATACCCTTGAAGAAGATGCTGCGGCTGGCACCGATACCGTCAAAACCGTAATTAGCTGGATTTTAGGAGATAACTTTGAAAGCCTCATCCTGACGAGTAACGTCGAAATTAATGGTACAGGCAACGCACTATCCAACAAAATTACAGGTAATACTGGCAATAATATCCTGACCGGGAACGATGGCAATGACGTTCTCAATGGTGGTACTGGTACAGATACCCTTATTGGTGGATTGGGTAACGACGTTTATGTTGTGGACAATATTGCTGATGTAGTTAATGAGGAACTCAGCACTGGTGGTGTTGATACAGTACAGTCTTCTATCACTTGGGCATTGGCAGATGGCTCGAATCTGGAAAACCTCACTTTAATTGGAACTACAGCCATCAATGGCACTGGTAACAACCTCAATAACTCCCTCATAGGTAATACTGCTACCAACACCCTTGATGGGGGAGCAGGGAATGACATCCTCAACGGTGGTACAGGTATTGATAGCTTAATTGGTGGTGCTGGGAACGACACCTATGTTGTAGATAATGCAGGAGATATCGTCAGTGAAACTTCTACCCTCGCTCCTGAGATTGATACAGTACAGTCCTCCATCAACTACACATTGGGAGCTAACTTAGAGAAACTAACTTTAACTGGTACTGCGGCAATCAATGGTACAGGCAATGCACTATCCAACACCATTACTGGTAATACTGCTGCCAACACCCTTGATGGGGGAGCAGGGAATGACATCCTCAACGGTGGTGCTGGTGCTGACACCATGATTGGAAATGCTGGGAATGATACTTACATTGTAGATAACGCACAAGACATTACTACTGAGGCACTTAACGAGGGTACTGACACCGTTCAATCGAATATTACTTGGACAGTTGCAGATAACTTAGAGAACCTAACTTTAACTGGCACGGCTGCTATCAATGGCACTGGCAACGAACTATCCAACAGCATCACGGGTAATGCTGCTGCCAATATGCTTACAGGTAACAGTGGTATTGATACCCTAACGGGTATGGCTGGAAACGATATCCTTGTTGGAGGTTTCGGTAATGATCTCCTTACTGGCGGTACTGGAACCGATAGCTTCCGTTTCAACGCGGCTAATGAGGGTGTAGACACTATCAAAGATTTCACCGTCGCTCAAGGTGACATTATCCAAATTTTGGGTACTGGTTTTGGTGGTGGTTTAGTTGCGGGTACCCTATCAGCTAATATGTTTGGATCAGGTGCTGGGGTATCTGCACCAACAAATGGCGATCAACGGTTTATTTACAACACGACCAATCGTAATTTGTTCTTTGATGCTGATGGCAATGGAAGTGGTTTTGCCACAACTCAAATAGCGACTCTTACTGGGGCTGTGGGACTGAGCAATACTAATATTGTTGTTATCTAAAACCCTTGACTGAGTTACCCAATTGATAACTGCGATCGCACATCTTCTAAAACCGCAGGCGCTGACGGGGTTGTCACCCCGTCACCGATCATATCTGTTTAGAATTAACCAACCAACTCAATCAATGAAGGGGGCTTGGAGGAACTCCCCCAACAAGCAATGCTGACACTATATACTTTTGGCGAATCAATTAAAGAATTGCGGATGATATAACGAGTTCGCTGAAAATGTTTTATTGCTATAAATGCGGTACTTTCTGGAGTTAAAGAAATTCGGATAGCGATTGATACTGCAACCGAAAAACGTAAAAAGCACAATCAACGCACAATCTTATTTGTTGATGAAGTTCACAGATTTAATAAATCTCAGCAAGATAGCCAAATTATCGCTCCTTCCAAATTGTTGGTGAGATAATTTTGGCATCGCCATCGTCTAAATAAAAATTATATACTGGTTCTCCCGAAACTTCGCACCGCAAAGGTTCAATTATTTTAGTGAAAGGGTTCCAAACGGCTATGACTTCACGTTGAGCTTTTTTGCGAATAAGTGAGCATTGAATATGTACCGTAGGTAAATAGATAATCATAGCACTGTGCAAATAAGCTTCTACCCTCATGGCATAACGCTCTTGTACATCTGCTAGCTTTCTATCTAACTCTCTATGTGTTGCTTCAATTCGTGCTAATTCCTTTTGTTTATCTTCTCCTTCTAATTGCTTAAATTCAAGTTTGGAGCGAATTTCTTGAGCTATAGTGCCGTAATAATTTTTCAGCCTTTCTTCGTCCCTAGCTCTAGCTCTATTTAACTTGGCAGACCAATTTTCTAAGTCAGTTTTAATTAATTGAGTTGAAGTTTGTTCGATTAAATTTGACAATTCCTCCTCTGCCATCATGGGTGGATGATTGGTGTTGTCCACAGGTACGATATCAGACTCCCACAACAAAGCATCTCCGATGTCTACTGGCGTAACTTTGGTTAAGTCGTTGATAATAAAAGAAACCATGCCAATTCTTTTTTCATCTGCCTCTGCTGTATAAGCAACATGACACCAAAGATAGCGTGTGGTAGCAGGTTTGGCATTTAAATAACGAAGTAAACCATTTTGAGGAGCAATTTTTTGAAGTAATAATTTATCGAACCCTGTTGTTTTTAAGTAACCATTATATTTAACTTCTAAGGCAGTAACAGCCCCTCTAATTTGGAGGAGTGCGCCAAATCTTTTCAGAAGTTCTGAATGATAAGTAACAAAAGAACTATTAGGAATATCGGCTCTGGTACTGAAGGTAACTTCTTCACCTACGTCCAGGATTTTAGCAATATTTTCAGTTAATAGTACGCTGAGGGAGTGGTTTCCGGCTGGTTCTACTATGCCATCGTGTAGTGAGACAAGTTGAGCTAGTGTAGAAAGAATAGGATCGTCAATCATCGGCTAGCAACCTAAGATGGGATAACAGTAATGGCAGGGGGCAGGGGGCAGGGAGCAAGGGGAAATATGAGCAGTCCAAAGTGTTCCGATGCCAGACTGATAGCCAATCAGACAAGATTTTTTGGTGATGAATTTTGACATTAAGCTTCAAATTCTTCTCCAAAAATTTGCTCATCTAGTTCACTGGTTTCTCGATATTGATCTTTGGCTTTTACTAACTCATCTGCTAGTTGACCAAAGGCTGTATTCAGTTCAGCTTGGGATTGATTTTTTAGCCAAATATCCATGACTACCTCGCTAAAATCAAATTCATCATCTACCTGACCTAATATTGTCTCTATTTCACCAACGACTAATTCAAACATATTGATTTTATCGTGTAATATACCTAAAATATATTCTTCAATGCTGCCTTGAAGACAGAAATTAAAAATAAAAACATCCTGTGTTTGTCCAATTCGATGAATTCTGCCAATGCGTTGTTCAATCTTCATGGGATTCCAAGGCAAGTCATAGTTGACAATTGCATTGGCAAACTGGATGTTACGTCCTTCCCCACCTGTCTCAGATGCCAGCAGCACGGGTACGTTATCTTTAAAAGCTGCAATGGCAGCATCTTTCTGATTTAAGGACATATCTCCCAAAAATTCTGCAAATGGGATACCTGCTGACTCTAAAGTTGAGGCTAAATAGGAACTGGTGGCTCTATGGGTGGTAAATACTATGGTTTTCTGTTTGGATTGTTTTAACAAGTCCACTAAAGCTTTAGCTTTTTCTACTTGTTTAATTTGAGCAGCGCGTTTAGTCAATGTTTTTATTTCATCGCTGGGTAATCTTTTAGCAAGGTTCTTGAGAGATTCTGCTAAGGCGCGACTTGAAGAACCCGCTCGCATTAACAAATTAGTGCGGGAAAATTTATCTAGGCTTTGTTGTGAGCGTAAGTATTGAGTTAAGTCCTGATACAGTTTTTGTTCTGTAGTTGAAGGAGTAACAGTGATGGTAGTAGCGAAGCGTTTGGGTAATTTGACATCTACAAGAGAGCGGGTGTTGCGTATCATCACTTCACGCATCAACTGACGCAGCTTCTCTGGGTTTTTGGGAACTCGTCCATTTTTGGAGGAAACATATTCTTTTTTGAAAGCTGCTTCAGTTTGCAATAATCCTGGTTTGAGGAGGGTTAAGAGATTAAATAATTCCACCAGAGAGTTTTGTACTGGTGTGGCGGTGAGCATTAAAATAAATCGTTTGTTGAGGGCGTTAACGAGTTTCCAGTTGAGGGTAGAGCGGTTTTTGAGGTGGTGGGCTTCATCGACGATGACTAAATCCCAGTTTCTCTTGGTGACGTAGGGAAAATGTTTAGATGATTTGGCAGTGTTAAGAGAGGCAATAATTCTAGAGTTTGATGTCCAGAAATCTTCAGTATTTTCTTGCAGTTGCTTGGAGTCGGTGGTAACGGTATCGATGTTGAATTTATCAGCTAATTCTAGTTGCCATTGGGAGACAAGGGATGCTGGGGTTAAAACCAGTAAGGATTGAATTTGACCTCTGGCGATGTATTCAGCACAAATAAGTCCGGCTTCGATGGTTTTTCCCAGTCCCACTTCGTCGGCAAGTAAGGCACGTCCTCCTAGTTGTCTAAGAACTTTTCTAGCGGTTTCGATTTGATACCAATGTTTGTCTATTTTACTTAGGGTAGGCAGACATACGAGTTGGTCGTAATCTGCCATTAAGGATAGTTGGAATAAGTCTCTGCGAGCTTGGTAATATTTGATGGGGTCAGCTTGCCCGGTATGGAGCGCAGCTAAGGCTTCTGAGTGGGTAAATTTGAATGAGTAGAAATTATCCATAAAGGTCTTTTTTTTCCTAAATTGAATGAGCTTACTTCTGTAGATGCTACCCTCAGTTTTAGTTCTTTATCAAAATTGCACATGGGTAGCCAGTCAACCGCCAAAACCATTTTTCTTCTCGCCTCGATGGTGGGTTGGCTCATTGTAGGTGCGGCGCTGATGTATCTCTTTCCACTACTTGCCGACCAATTATTATCCTCTGAACTAACTCATCAATGGATGAAGACCCTGAGTGGGAGTGCTTATAATCCTATGCTCGCGATTATATGTGGCGGCATTGTCTTGGCTGTTACTGTGTTGGCTAACATCATCTGGCATCAATACTTTGAAGGAAAGATTTAGAGCCAAAATGCTTAAAGGATTCATTTCAACCTGAGTTCAAAAATACAAAAATTTATCCAACAGTAAAAGGTTAAAATTCAAGATTTTTACTTTTTGAGAATAGGAAAATATTTGCCTGAGTAAATTATATGGAAACAAAACAAACCACCGGATGATGTAGCAGATGTAATGCTCATGTTAGCCTCACAAGGAAAGTATCAACAGGAAGATTTAACGGCTCAGGTATGCAAATAAAAGATAGTGTCGTGATAGTGACTGGGGCTTCTTCAGGAATTGGATTATCTACAGCACACCTGCTACAAGAACAAGGTACCAAAGTGGTTCTAGCGGCTCGATCAGTAGAAAAATTGACTGAAATTGCCCGTGAATTACCGGATAGTTTGGTTGTCCCTACAGATATGACAGATTTCCAAACTATTAAAGACATGGTACAGAAGACAGAATCACATTATGGTCGAATAGACGCATTGATAAATAATGCTGGCAGAGGATATGAAGCAACTATAGAAGAGATTGATCCAGAGACATTTGAAAGGCTTTATCGGCTAAATGTACTTGGCCCTGTAATTGCCATGCAACAAGTGATTCCGATTATGCGTAAACTTGGTGGTGGTGCGATCGTTAATATTAGTTCTGGTACTTCTTTGATGAAAATCCCAGCTTATGGTGCATACTCATCATCAAAACGAGCATTAAATGGCTTAAGTTTGACAGCAACAGCAGAATTAGCCGCAGATAATATTAAGGTAAGTCTTGTGTATCCTGCACTTACAGCAACTAATTTTGGTGTCAATAAAATTTTATCTAATTCATCGGCAGGGCAAGACTTAAAGGACAGACCTGCAACGGATTACTCTGATGGTGACACACCAGAATATATTGCCCAAATCATTTTAAAAGCATTGGTAGAAGGAGAAGCCGAATATTTCGCTCATGAGAGAATGAAACAGTTAGGTAGCTAGTCGACGTAGATCTTAAAAACAGGTCGTATTAATTACATCAATCTGCCTTGAGACGAAGGCTGATGTCTACTCATAAGCTAAAAGGGTTTGTATTTAACAGGCAGGGTTTTTTTCTTAAAACTTAGGCAATTGCGACAGCTTACAAAACTAATTTGAGTGCAGGTGACACAATTAATGTCTAATTCAATTAATCAACAAATCTTACTCAAAAGCCGCCCAGTTGGGGAACCACAAGAAAGTGATTTTGCTATTGTTGAAGCTCCCATTCCAGAGCCAGGGGAAGGCGAAGTTCTCAGCAGGACAATCTATTTATCACTCGACCCATATATGCGCGGTCGTATGAGCGATCGCAAATCTTATACTACTCCAGCAGAATTAGGTTCGGTGATGGTTGGTGGTACAGTCAGCCAAGTGGTGAAATCCAATCATCCGCAATTTTCCGCCGGAGATTTTGTGCTTGGTTATGACGGTTGGCAAACATACAGTGTATCAAATGGCAAAGCTTTGCGTAAACTTGACCCCTCCTCCGCACCGATATCATATTCGTGCTTGCATAACTGGAATGCCTGGAATGACTGCTTATTGTGCGCTACTTGAGATTGGGCAACCCCAAACAGGTGAAACAGTTGTTGTTTCTGCCGCTTCTGGAGCAGTCGGTTCTGTAGCTGGTCAAATTGCTAAACTCAAGGGTTGTCGGGCAGTAGGGATAGCTGGAAGTGATGCCAAATGCGATTATGTAGTTCAAGAATTAGGGTTTGATGTTTGTATTAACCGCAAAACTCAAGACTTAAAGGAAGCACTAACGACTGCTTGTCCTAATGGTATTGATATTTACTTTGATAATACGGCAGGTTCAATTTTAGAAGCTGTGTTGCAGCAGATTAATTTAGGGGCAAGAATCCCCTTGGTTGGTTTAATTTCAGAATATAATGCACAAACCCCACCACCTGGACCTAATTTGATGCCTCTGTTGGTCAAACGAGCTTTAATTAAAGGTTTTCTAGTTGGTGATTACCAAAACCGTCAGGTAGAGTTCATTGATGATGTTTCTCAATGGTTGCAAGAAGGTAAACTCCAGTATAAAGAAGATATTGTAGAGGGGTTAGAAAATACTCCTAGTGCTTTCATCGGTTTACTGCAAGGGAAAAACTTTGGTAAGCTGATTGTTAAAGTTAGTGATGATCCGACACGATGAGCGTGCAAAAGCGATCGCTAAGTACGCATCAAATCAACTTTGTATCTCACCAAGTACGGAATAACCGCAATTACAGAAATTACTTATTGGCCGAGCTTGGTTCTGTCAGATGATGATGTAGTTCGGCGTTGAGAGTATCTGGCAATATCTTACTAACATTGCCTTGAATTTGAGTCATTACCGAACCAGCAATTACTGCATCTTTGCCTGCCATCAATGCCTCAAATCCTTGCTTGGCAACAACAGCTGGATCATCGTTTTTCTTGGCACCTACTTTGGTCTCATCCATCCCAGCGCGGTGGAAAAAATTAGTATCTGTTGGCCCAGGCATGAGTGATGTTACACTCACCCCTGTATCCTTCAACTCGTTGCGAATCGCTTCGGCAAAGGAGTGGATGAAGGCTTTGGATGCGGCGTATACTGCTTCAAATGGGCCCGGCATGATCGCTGCAATTGATGAAGTAAACAGAATACGACCCTGACCGCGTTCAACCATATCCTTCACCACCCGTTTTGCTAGGTGAACTGATGAAACAACATTGAGGTTAATCAGATTGAGTTCGTCTTTGAGATCGGTTTCTCGAGCAAATTCGCCGCCAACACCTACACCAGCATTGATGGCGATCGCTTCTACAGGGCGTCCAGTTGCTTTTATTTGACTGTAAAGTGCTTCCACCCCCTCATAAGTTGCCAGATCTGCTTGAACGGTTTCAACTTTAGCACCTAGTTCCTCAAAGTCTTGAGCTGCTTGATTAATAGTGGCTCCAGTTGCTGTCACCAAAAGATCGAAACCATTTTGGGCAAACTGAAGAGCTAGTTCATAACCGATGCCATTGGAAGCTCCTGTTACAACAGCTAAGGGTCGTGTTAACAAATCATTCATCACTATCTAAATCTATATAGCTACTTCATGCTGCTCTGGAACACTAGAACAAAACCAGAGGATTATCATGAATTATGTACTTCAATCCGATACTAAAAAGGAAGGTGAGTGATTGCGTCCTCAAGAGTGAGATATCACTAGATATGGTAGTAAGAATAGCAAGGACGACATCACTACTCGCTTGCAGGATTTTTCAATTCCAGCCAACCTTTTATTACTAAATTAGCCTGCTCAACGGCAATATTTGGTAATCAATAGTCAAAATTTGTTAGTGTGGCATTAGGCTAAGAAATTGCCACAATAATTTATTATTTATCAAAAAATATTGTGAGCGTAATTAGAGTACATAACCAGGCATTTCTATGATTTCAATAAAATTAAACTTTATTGAGAAATCAGATAGCGTTTAGCCGCCATCAGTAGATAGGAAATTATAACCTAGAGAAGATAAAGTGCGATCACTTCTACAAGAAAACATCTTCTAGCTCATTGCTGTTCTAATTAAAAAATTTATATGTCAATATTTAAATTCCATAAAAAGTTGAGACTAACTCTGATTACTTTGGTCGGTGTTTTGGCGATCTTTATCCACTGGCTGATGGCATCAGCACTGCCAACTATAGAGTCAAAATCTGCTCAAACTTTTGAAGCAGTTTGGCAAACAGTTAATCATAAATTTTATGACCCTAATTTCAATGGTGTCAATTGGCAAGCAATGCGGTCTAAGTATGCCCCTCAAGTTAAACCCAATCAATCGACTGCACAACTAGCGATAACAATCAATCAAATGCTTGAGGAGTTACAAACTTCTCATACTCACTTTTATACTTCTTTAGAACCAGCTTACTACCAAATTTTAGGCATCTTTGCTCCAAAATCTCCTCAATTACGTCAACAATTGTCTTCAGTTCTCCCTCAAGGAAAAATTGAATACAGTGGAATTGGCATCTTTACTAAAGACATTAATAGCAAAACTTTTATTAGCGCTATTCTTAATGGCAGTCCAGCAGAAAAAGCAGGACTGATGGTAGGCGATCGCATCATCAGTGTTGATGATAACTTATTCGAGCCAATTCAATCTTTTCAAGATAAAGCTGGAAAAACAGTCAAGCTAGTAATCGAACGTTCCCCTAATACTCAGCAGACAATCGAGATTCTACCGAAAATGCTCGATGCTACAAAAATGTTTGTAGATGCAATGAAGGCTAGCGTCCAGGTGATAGAAGGAGATGACAAAAAAATCGGCTATGTTCACATTTGGTCTTATGCTAGCGATGAGTATCAAGCACAGCTTGAGGAAGAGTTAATTTACGGTCGGCTCAAAAATGCTGATGCCTTAGTACTGGATTTGCGTGAAGGCTGGGGAGGTGCAACACCTAACTATCTCAATATTTATACAGCGCAAACTCCAACTGTTACAAGCATTGGTCGTAATGGTAGACGCTATACGTACCAATACCATTGGGATAAACCAGTAGTGATGTTGGTAAATGAGGGTTCTCGTAGTGGTAAGGAAATTCTTGCTTATGGCTTTGAGAAATACAAAATTGGTACAGTTGTGGGTACTAAAACTCCTGGGGCGGTTGTTGCTGGTAGCGCCTTTTTAATGCCGGATGGTAACTTACTTTATTTAGCTGTTGCTGATGTCTACGTTGATGGAAATCATCGGCTAGAAGGTTTTGGGGTGACACCAGATGTGGTTGTGCCATTCTCTGTAGAATATGCTCGCGGAGCAGATCCCCAAAAACAAAAAGCAATTGAAGTAGCGCTAGCCGCAGCTAAAGCTGCGTAAACAAGTAAGCTATTAAACCAATTAATTAGTATTAACCTTGATCCTCAATGCTATTAGGTTTGATCGTCAACAATGTACAAAAATTTTATTGCCTTTTTTGCTAGTTTAATTTAGTCGCTTGTTGACATTATAAAAACATAGAAAATTACTAATTTATTCTATCTTTAAGAGGAGGTTATTATGAAAAAAATCAATATTTCTACGACCGGGCTACTCCTTAGCCTGATCACCTTGGTTGCTTGTACTACAAAACCACAAGCAAAATCAACTTTCCTTGAAGGCAATACCTCTTCTGAGCAATCTGGCACTTCATCTACACAAGCAGTCGCGCAGGAAACAGCTTGTACTTTAGTTAGAAACGGCTTTGGTACGCAGGGACAAGTTAAGTTGCGTGTTGAAGAAGTAGCCACTGGGCTAGAAGTACCTTGGGGAATCGCCTTTTTACCCAATAAAGATATGCTGGTAACAGAACGTCTAGGGCGCGTCCGACTTGTACGCCAGGGTAAGCTCGAAACGCAGCCTGTGGCAACAATTAATGTCAGCGATCGTGGTGAAGGGGGATTACTGGGTATTGCAGTACATCCCGATTTTGCGAATAACCGATTCTTTTATGTGTATTACACGGCTAGTAGAAATGGTTCACCTGTAAATTTAGTAGAAAGATGGCGGCTGGCTCAGGATGGGTTGAGTGCAAAGAGCGATCGCATTATCCTTGACAATATTCCAGTTGCTCGCTTTCACAATGGTGGTCGTATTCGTTTTGGCCCAGATCGTATGCTTTATATTGGCACTGGCGATGCGCGATCACCCAATCTGTCCCAAAACCCTAACAGCCTAGCAGGTAAAATTCTGCGGGTCACACCAGATGGACAAGTACCATCAGATAACCCATTCCCAGGCAACCCGGTATATATCAGTGGAATTCGGAATACTCAAGGGTTTGATTGGTTAGATGATTCAACACTCTGGGTGACAGATCATGGCCCCAGTGGTGAATTAGGCAGAAGTGGACATGACAAAGCTAGTGTAGCCAAAGCTGGCGATAATCTTGGTTGGCCTACTATCTACCGTTGTGAATCTAAACAAGGATTAGTAACACCATCAATTGTTTGGCAACAGGCCTTGCCTCCTGGAGGCACAGTTATTTATACCGGAAATTCAATTCCTGAATGGAAAGGCAGCTTAATCATTGCCACCCTACGTTCTGAGCATTTGCAACGGGTTGTTTTCAATCCCCAATTTCCTCAACAGGTACAGCGTCACGAGGTGTATTTACAAGGTGAGTACGGAAGGCTCAGAGACGCAGTTATGGGGCCAGATGAGGAATTATATGTAACTACAAGTAATTGTGATGGTCGGGGAAACTGTACACCACAAAAGGACAAAATTCTGCGTGTTACCCAGTAACAATGTCACTTTCTTTATAGTCACATTTACTTTTCAGGCTTAAGATAGGTAGGACGAGAAACAAGCTTTAGCCTGTTTCTCCCTACAGATCTTTTAACTGACATATAATCATGTTGGATTTGTGGTACAAAAATGCTGTGATCTACTGCATCGATGTTGAAACCTACATGGATGCAAGCGGCGATGGCATTGGTGATTTTTTAGGACTAACCCAGCGATTAGACTATCTTGCGGGCTTGGGAGTGACCTGCATTTGGTTAATGCCATTCTATCCTTCTCCTAATAAGGATAATGGCTACGACGTGACGGATTATTACAACGTCGATCCTCGCTTGGGAACACTAGGCGATTTTGTGGAATTTACCGTTCAGGCACGCGAACGTGGTATGCGAATACTGGTTGACTTAGTAGTTAACCACACATCCACGCAACATTCCTGGTTTCAAGCAGCTTGCAAAAACAACAACTCAAAGTACTGGAACTACTATCTGTGGTCGAAACAGAAACCCAAGGATATTAAGGAAGGAATTGTCTTTCCTGGCTTTCAAAAAAGTACTTGGACATATCACCCAGAAGCAGAAGCTTATTATGCTCATAGGTTTTACGATCATCAAGCAGACTTAAATATTACTAATCCTGAAGTTAGGGCAGAAATTCAAAAAATTATGGGTTTCTGGTTAGCTTTAGGCGTATCTGGGTTTCGGATTGATGCTGCACCATTCCTGATTGAAATGCAGCAAGCTGACAATATCTGTGAAATTGTAGACGATCCGATTGTCTATATTGAAGAACTCCGTAAATTTCTTTCTTGGCGACAGGGTAATGCCATTTTGTTAGCAGAAGTGAATGAACTTCCTGAAGAACAAAGTCGCTATTTTGGTAATGGTAATAGGATGCAGATGCTGTTCAATTTTTGGGCAAATCAGCATCTATTTCTGGCTCTTGTTCAGGAAAAAGCTGCACCACTGATTGAGGCATTAGCAAGATTACCCAAAATTCCCGAAGTTGGTCAGTGGGCAAATTTTATTCGTAACCATGATGAGTTAACACTAGATAAACTTTCTGACGCTCAACAACAGGAAATTGCCGGTGCGCTAGCACCAGACAAAGAAAAAATGTGGATTTTTGGTCGCGGTATCCGCCGCCGCTTTGCTCCTATGATTAACGGCGAGCCACGGCGACTAAAGCTGGCTTACAGTTTACTGCTAACTTTACCAGGTACTCCTGTAATTAATTACGGTGAGGAACTGGGTATGGGTGATGATTTATCTTTACCAGAACGTCATCCGGCTCGTACACCTATGCAGTGGTCGAGCGAACCAAATGGTGGTTTTTCAACTGCTCCCTCGGATAAGTTAGTGCTGCCAGTTATCGCTGAAGGGGAATACAGTTATAAGCACTTAAATGTTAGTGTACAACGCCGCGATCCGGAGTCGCTGCTTAACTGGATGGAGCGAGCCATCCGTATGCGGAAGGAATGCCCTGCATTTGGTTGGGGGAAATGGGAAATTCTAGAAACAGGGCATGAAAACGTGTTTGCCCACCGTTGTGAGTTCAATGGTGAAGTAGCGATCGCTGTTCACAATCTATCTTCTGAGCCAAGTCATGTATCATTAACGCTCAAAAATGATCGAGGCAGCTATTTGGTTGACTTATTTGAAGACCAGCCCGATGAAAAGGTTTTAAAGACTTCACAAAATATCCAACTTGCGGCTTATGGCTATCGTTGGTTTCGAGTCAGACACTAGATTGTTTGCCCTTTTTAGTTAAGCATTTTTAGGCATATCATGACAGCCAGTTTCAAAGTTGTCTTAAACTATTTAAAAGTTTTTCTAATCACCAGTCACCAGATCCACAACCACAATTTTTGGTGGAAATGCGTTATTGATCGCTTCAGAAAGTAAATCCATCTAATGATTAGTATTGTCTAGTATTTCCCATGCTAGCGTCGAACAAACAGGGGGATATGATGGCTTTGTTCCGACCGAAGCGATGACAATTTCTGCAAACAGTAGTCGGCGCAGGTGTCGTAACTTTATTGGGCTGTAATCAACAAAAATTAGCTTGAACAAAAATACTGAGAGTACAAACAGATGGAGAACAAAGCATCGGTAATTCTACTGTAGTCACTTCTTGGGAATTTATGTTTATACGACGAATGGCATGATTATTAGTGTCTGCAATATAAAGATAATTACAGACAAATGTTAAACCAGATGGTTCGGAAAAATAGACATCTTTACCAATACCATCTTGTAATCCAGCTTTACCACTTCCACAAAAAGTTTGGCACTCTCCAGTAGTTGGGTTAACTTGTTTGAGTTTATTGTTGTACGTATCTGTTACCCAAAGATAACCTACACCATAAACTATTCCTAAACAGTG
This sequence comes from Oculatellaceae cyanobacterium, assembly GCA_036702875.1. Taxonomy (GTDB): domain Bacteria; phylum Cyanobacteriota; class Cyanobacteriia; order Cyanobacteriales; family PCC-9333; genus Crinalium. The sequence continues at coordinate 28,878 of DATNQB010000005.1, forward strand.
TTGCAATCTCACATCATCACCAATACCATCAACATCACCAAAGTCAAAAAGTTGACCGCTACCGCAAATAGTACGCACTACGGGAAAATCTCCTAGGGTAACTGCATGGAGAGAACTTGTTTCACTATCTGCAATAAATAATTCATCCCCGTTGGTGGTAATACCACTGGGTTAGGCCATGCTCGAACTACGTATTGTTCCCAAATGTAGCGATCGCTATCTACTATAACTGGATGCGTAATTTCATAGCGCCAAACTGCCAGTTTTACGCTATCTGGATGTTGTTCCTGCTCAAATTTAGCACTGTGAACACCAATAATACTTAGATAATCGCTGTATTTGTGTTTTAAATATTTGAGATCAGGAATAACGTGCAAGCAGTTAATACAACCTTTTGTCCAGAAATCTAAAATAACGATTCGTCCGCGCAGAGATTTAATTGATAGAGGGCGATGGCAATTTATCCACGTAAAATTTTCAGGTAGTTCTGGCGCTCTGATATTAGCCATTTTTATCAAATTCAATATAATCTACCAGTCCATACTGCTTTCGCTAATTCATGCTACACCAGCAAGTATAGCCCACTCATGTAGTATACACTTGACAATTTGTAGTATTTAGCATTACAACTGTAATAGCGATACTACATACTAAAGCACGGATGAACTAAAATCATCGCACTTTGTATTTATTGCTAAAGATAATTCAATTTTCAACATGGAGGTAAATTCTCATAATGTTCGTACAACTATGCCTAAAAACTTATTCATCTGTAAAAACCTATTTAGACAAGTGCTTGTGGTATGAGCGAACATCGTTTGAGCGAAATTGTGATTGAACGCCCTCGACATGGAATGAGAATCAGTTCTACGAGGTTGAAAGGTGTTAAGAAAACTCTGGACAAACTTACTGTAGAAGCAACTGAAGATGGGCTATTTAACCCTTACCTCATTAAAGTTAGAAATGGCTCTAAGTATTTATCAGATCATCTAGGACCACTGCGTCGGTTCTTGCGTTCAAAAGTAGGACAGCCTTGGAATGATGTTTATAGTGAACTGTGCCAGAGACTCAATCCTAATACGATTGCAGGAAAGCATGTAATCGATCATTTGTGGGACTATGTTGAGCGTCACGTAGAAATTATTGATGGTATTCCATACAGCAAACCTTACTGGATTTCTCGAACTCAATTAATTAGCAGCTATCGAGACAAATTTTACGTTCATCCATTAACCGGAATTCTTTGTACTGTTGAGAAATCATCTCGTGTTTCCAGGCAACAAGACCAACCAACTAATGTGGTAATCATTGATGACTATCATCAATATCATCAGATCAATGATATTTGGTATCTCATCACTTTTGAGGATTTTCCACCTCCACCAACCGAGTATGTAAATGATGTTCTTAGAGGTTTGATTTACCGACAGACAGCAACATATGTAAGAGGGAAGAGGATTTATGCTGTCAGCAAGCGACAGTGCAATAAAAAGCAAATTCGCTGGATTTTAAATCAACTTGCTCAACCATAAAAGGTTTCCTAATTTCTAGAATAAATGGGTTCATCAAGCACTATAATAGCGGTTGCTATTTGGTATTTACTCCACTATGTCAAAAGCGATCGCTCAACTTACGTGAAGAAATCCAATTTAACGCGCTTCGTGATTGCGATCGCTCTAGTCGCACTTTTATTAGGAGGGTCGCACCCTAAAAGTTTTTCACCATTATCAGCTATATCTTTAAGGGTACGACTAAAAATTTGGGGAGGCTAAAATGCAACTGCATAAATTCTCAAATAGCAAAATATTTAGCGATCGCACTTCTACTTACTTGCTCCAACATCAAGCAGAACATAATTTATTATTAGGCATCACAAATACGTTGGTATCCGATCCAGACCGTTATTTGAAACCGCCTTTTTTAGCAACTGTTGATGCACAAGATAGCATTGTTGCAGTTGCCATACAAACACCTCCTTATAAGTTAGTGCTATCAAAAGTTAAAGAATTAGATGCTTTAAAGTTGATAGCAACATATTTATCTCAAAATCACAAAAGTTTACCAGGTGTCAGTGGATTAGTAACAGAATCCCAAAGCTTTGCCCAAATCTGGCAAGAGTTAACAGGGCAAACTTATCAATTAACAATGCAACTACGGATTCATCAACTCACATCTGTACAACCTGTAGCAACAGCTAAAGGATGTCTGAGACTTGCTACCTTCATTGATCGCGCATTTCTACTTGAATGGTTCAAAGATTTTGTCGATGAAGCAGTTGCATCCTCCCTTGAGGATGCGGAAAGATTTATTGATTACTCAATCAGGAAACAAACGTTATTTGTTTGGGAAAACTCAATCCCTGTATCATTCGCTTGTGGGAGTTTATCAGCAGGATATGCGGCGAGAATTGGGCCAGTATACACGCCTCCACAGTATCGCCGTCAAGGATATGCCACTGCGTGTGTTGCTGCATTAAGTCAACATTTATTAGATCGAGGATGCGATAGTTGCTACTTGTTTACCGACTTGGCAAACCCTACATCTAATCATATTTATCAAGAAATCGGTTATCGTCCAGTTTGCGACTGGCACGATTATTCGTTTATTTAGAAAAGCTTTTTTACTAAGTTAGCAGATGTGTATGACAAACTTAAACCAATATGAATATTATCTAGTTCTAGATTTAGAAGCTACCTGCTGCGATCGAGGCACTATCAAAAAGCCAGAAATGGAAATCATTGAGATTGGAGCCGTGATGGTAGAAGCAGCCAATCTAACAATTGTTGATGAATTTCAAACTTTTATCAAACCTATTCGTCATCCCATACTTACTGATTTCTGTAAATCGTTAACCTCAATCACTCAAGCACAGGTAGATCAAGCTCCTCTATATGTTGAAGCGATCGCACTTTTAAAAAAGTGGTTGTCTAATTACCCTAATGCGGTTTTCGGTTCTTGGGGAGATTACGATTACCGACAATTTCAACAGGATAGTAAGTTCCACAATACAGCTTTTCCTATTGCTTATCCCCACATTAATTTAAAGAAGTTATTCACTGATACCCAAGGTTTACCAAAAAAATTTGGGATGGCAGGAGCATTGGCACTGGCAAATATACCCTTAGAGGGAATTCATCATCGTGGCATTGATGATGCTAAAAACATTGCTAAATTACTACCATTAATCTTGGGTAGAGAACAGTTAAAAAATCAGGAGGTGCACAGCCGTCTGCCGGATTAGCAGGACGTTTTGGATGGTGGTTTGGTCAGAGTTTAGCTCTAGTTTTGGGCTTGGTTTTTGTAATTTATTTACTACCCCAACTCAGTTTTATTTTCTTATTACTGCCAGTATTTCCTTTATTAACTGCCATTCTGTCCTGGGCAGGTTCTGGGTTAAACGAAATCTGGAGTTATGCTAATGCTAGTGCTTTATTTTTTGGATGGGCTATAGCTGCTGCTTTTCCCTTAGCTGCTTAAGTAATACGCACGGAAGCGATTTCTCAGCAAGATAATTTGATTGACTTCAATGTTTTAGGCACTTATTGACATATATTTTCCACTGTTTGCCAGCTATGGCTTTTTTACATAAACGTTGTTGTTTGTTTAGTACTGGTATCGGGCAAGCACCAAATGCTCCATGATTGAGAAATGTTACCTTGGCATCAAGTAACCAGTGTTGATAAATATGATTCCACTTTTAGGCGCGTCCTAGCGAGAGTAAGATGGCTCTGACTAACACTTCTAGCTCCACAGGTTTGGTGATATGAGTTTGAAAGCCGACCTGAAGTGCCTGAGTGCGATCAATTTCTGCGGCATACGCAGTCAGTGCAATGGCTGGGATCGTTCCCCCTCGATCGGGGGGTCGCGAGCGAATTTGCTGCATCAGCATATAACCGTCCATCTGAGCCATCCCGATGTCACTCACCAGCACATCGGGAAGAGATTTTTCCAGTGCAAGCAAGGCTTCTAAACCCGAAGCAACAGCTGTTACGATTGCCCCACTTTGTGACAATAGAAAAGCTTGAAACTCACGGGTATCTGGCTCATCATCTACTAGCAAAATTTGAATGCCCTCAAGCGGCAGCCCTGCATCTGTTTGGGTAGTTATGGGATCAGATCCGAGCGAGGCTGTCTGTTTCATCGTTGGCAATTGCACAATGAAAGTAGCGCCTTGCTCTTCACCCTGGCTTTCTGCCCACACTGTTCCCCCGTGCATTTCGACAATTTGCCGCGCGATCGCCAGTCCCAATCCCAATCCACCAAATTTGCGTGTAGTCGAGCCATCCTCTTGTCGAAAATACTCAAACACATGAGGTAAAAATAAAGGATTGATACCTTTACCCGTGTCAATGACCCGAATTTGAGCCAATTGATCGAGTTGCCTCAGTTCAACGGTCACTTGTCCGTTATTTGGTGTGAATTTTACGGCATTTGTAAGTAAGTTCCAGACGACCTGCTGCAAACGGGCTGCATCCCCATTCACGAGGGCAACATAGGGAGGAAAATCCAGCACGATCTGAATATTTTTTGCTTCTGCTGCTAATCGAACAGTTTCCACAGCAGCAGATATGACAAACGTCAAACTGACAGGAGTAATTGTTAAGGACATTTTGCCCTGCATAATGCGGGAAATGTCGAGCAAGTCTTCAATTAATTGCGTTTGGAGTTTGGCATTACGTTCAATGGTTGCCAAGGCTTCTCGTTGGCGAACAGCATCGAGTTTGCCGCTCCGCAGTAATCGAGTCCAACCCAAGATGGGATTTAGGGGCGATCGCAATTCATGGGAGAGCACCGCCAAAAACTCATCCTTAATGCGATTTGCTCGTTGGGCTTCTTCCCTTGCGGCTTGTTCTTGTTGCAAAATGCGTTTGCGCTCGGAGACATCGCGGCAGGTGATTACGCCGCCTGTAATGTCGCCCCTGCCGTCTCTAACCGGAAACCCGCTGATGCCGAGCCACCTACCCGCATCGGTGGGATTGCGCCGCACAAACACTTCAACATCGGTCGCATATTCTCCCTGCATAGCTCGATAGAGTGGGAGTTGCCGCTCGGGAAAAAGCGTTTGCCCATCGGGTAAATAAAGTCCATAGGTTCTTGACCATTCCTCAGGCGCTCGTTCATTCGTAAGCCGACCAAACATCCGTTCAGCCGCTTGATTAAACAGAACAAACTCGCCCTGTCGATTTGCCATAATCAAGCCATCACCTATGTTTGTGAGGATGAGCTGCATAAGCTGAGATTGTTCTTGCAACGCAGCTTCGGCTTGTTTGCGTTCACTGAGATCGATGGCAAAGAACACACCACTGCTGGCATCTTCGAGAAGCAATGCAGCACCGATGAGGATAGGAATTCGTCTGCCATCTTTGTGAATGTAGACTTTCTCATAAGGGGTACTTACGCCCCTGGTCGCGACCTCATTGACCGCAATTTCATCCAGTGCTTGGTATTCCGGTGGAGTCAGGGCTTGCCAGCTAATTTGCCCCGTTTCTAACTCCTGCCGTGTATAGCCGATGAGATTAAGTAGGGAATTATTGGCTTCAACAATGCCACCTGCTGAGGTATAAATGCCCATTGGCACCATTTCGCACTCAAAAATGCGGCGAAAGCGGGCTTCACTCTGGCGCAGTGCGTCTTCGACCTGTTTGCGCTCGTGGATGTCGATTGATGCGCCAAACCAGCGAATAATTTCGCCCGTTTGCGAATCCCGGTAGGGTTCAGCGCGAACCAGAAACCAGCGATAGGTTCCTGAAAAAGAGCGAATCCGATGTTCGACCGAGAAAACGCTACCTTGGTGTCGCGCTTCATTGAATGCTGCGATTGTGCGATCGCCGTCCTCTGGGTGAACAAAATTCGCAGCTACTTCCGCTGCTGTCGTCGGTTCGTAAGGAACGCCTGTGTAGTTACTCCATTGCTTGTTGAAGAACTCAACCCGCCCCTCTGTATCGGTAATCCAGACAATCTGCGGCACAGCATCCGCCATCAATCGAAACCGTTGCTCACTTTCGCGCAGGACAGCTTCTGCACGGGCGCGTTCCAGCTTTGTCCAAATGCGGCTTGCCAATTCCTGCATCAAGGCGATCTCGTCATCGCGCCAATTGTATGGAACCGGATGAAAAACCGTGAGCGAAAACTTCCATTCGCCATCACGAATGAGCGGAATGTTCAGTTCTGCTCCAATGCTTAGGGCGGCATATTTATCGGGAGCAACAATGCGGGGGTCAGTAGCCACATTTCGCACCACGATCGGTTGTCCAGCTTGCGCCGTATGCAGAAATTCCTCGGAGACAAATTGGGGCAGGGCATACACACCTACCAAGTTTGGCACATGGGATTGATGCCAGTGAGCATGGATTAAAGCTTCGTCAGCCCGTTCATTAATTTCCACAAAAGCGCAGCTGGAAATGTTGAGATAGCTCTTCAGGCGATCGCCCACCATTTGCACAAGGTCACCAACTTCTGTAATTTCAGCCAGGTCATCGCGAACGGTTGCTAGCAATTGTGCGTTTAAGCTTGCCCGTTTCTGCTCAGTGATATTTCTGAACAGGACAGCAAATTGTTGGCGGTGGAAAACATTGAGCGGAGCAACATAAACATCAAACCAGCTATCTAACTCCTGCAAGTAGCTTTCAAATCGCGTCGATTCACCCGTTCTGACTACGCGGGCATAGATTTCAAAAAAGAAAGGTTCAAGTGTGGGAATTAGTTCGCTCGCGGCTTTACCTGTGACTTGCTGTAATCCGGTCTGGATTTCAAAGGCAGGATTGATTTCAAGAACTCGATGGTCGTAAGGTTCACCCGTTTCGTCCACCATCAGTTCGCACACGCAAAACGCCTCGTCGATCAAATCAAATAGCGTGCGATAGCGCTGCTCACTATCCCGCAGAGCTTGTTCGGTGCGTTTGCGCTGACTTATATCCTGGAAAACACAACCAACCCGACGGCTGGACGCATCGCCAATCTTAAAGGTGTAAAAGCTAAACCAGGAATCAAGCGGCTCGGTGTACAGCTCTTGTCGTTCAGCAATCCCGGTTTGAACCACCCGACCATAGGCTTCCCACCAGGCAGATTCGTAGTTTGGGTCAATCTCCCGCAGCGAACGTCCAGCCAGGTCGAGTCCGGTAATGCGCTTGACGGCTGGATTAGCTTCAAGATAGAAAACATCAATCGGGCGATCGTCTGCGTCAAAAATGACATCGGCAATAAAGTAGCCTTCGTCGATCGACTCAAACAGCATCCGGTATTTGGCTTCGGAAGAGCGCAGGGCGGCTTCAGCGCGGGCACGTTCGACGGTTGCCCACGTCCGTTCTGCGGTTTCTTCAACCAATTTGACCTCGGTTTCTGTCCACTGGCGCGGCGTGGATTGTTGAACGGCGAGCAGGGCGACAAATTGATTGTTTTTAATCAGCGGCACATCAATGTGGGCGGCAATATCGATCTCGCGGTATCTCGTCTTCTGGGCATCCGTATAGCTGGGATGATTGGGAATGTCAGTGATAATTTGAGTTCGTCCTGCCTGATGATCCTGGCTGAGGTTACGGCGATAGTCTTCCAGTCGGTATCGTCCGCTCAGTTCTGCTACCCCGTTTGTGTAGTTGCGATGAACGATGACGTACTCACCACCCGACACCACTTCGATGTAAATGACGCGGTTTGCTCCTAAAGACTCACCCAAAATGTTCGCGGCGATCGCTTGTATCTCTGAAGCATCGGTGAGCGGACGGAGGGCTTCTGCCAGTTTGACTCGGAACGCATTAAGTTGATTTGCTTGGTGTAAGGCGGCTTCAGCAGAACTATCCTCTAGCAAGTCAGAGTCTAGCTGGGTCTTTTCGGGTGGCGAGGCTCGATCGAGTTCGGTCAATAGGATCTGCACCGCCGTTTTCAGGTCATCTGACCAGGTTTCGACACCGCCTAATGACGTTTGCGACCAATTATGCGATCGCAAAGCGTCTCCGAAGGAGTTTCGCAGCAAAGTCCCCAACTCGCCGCCACCAACAAACAACTTTTCAGCCATTGTCAAAGCATTTGCCTGTCCATCCATTGAATCATTCATTGTCATTGATGCCAGCACTTTTTTAATACTAATTGCGCCAATAGTTATAAAGAAAGGCAGCGCGATCAGTTTTAGTTCGCAGACTATTGTTCCCCGCGACGAATAGAGATGAGAGCCATTTTTGCAATACAATTGTACTAATAACTCTCATTTACCCCATCCAGATGCGATGACTTCGCCACAGGTTGATAATGCGGCGGCAAATGCGCCCCAATATGAATCGCTCAATGGGGTGGTAGAACGGATTACTTTTCATTCCTGTGAGTCGGGCTATACTGTTGCTAGGCTAAAAACTCCCCAAGCTTTTGATTTGGTAACGATAGTTGGTAATTTTGCTGATATCCAACCAGGGCAAACTTTGCACTTATTGGGATTGTGGCGAGAACATCCCCAGTACGGCAGTCAATTTCAAGTCTGGCGCTACACTGAAACCAAACCGGCAACACTTACAGGGATTGAGAAATATTTAGGCAGCGGATTAATCAAAGGTGTTGGTCCTGTTACTGCTAAACGTATTGTCGCGCACTTTGGTTTAGACACATTAGAAATAATTGAAAACCAAATAGACAGACTGATTGAAGTGCCAGGTATTGCATTAAAGCGTATTGCTAAAATTCAAACAGCTTGGCAAAGTCAAAAAGCCATTAAAGAAGTAATGGTTTTCTTGCAAGGTCATGGAGTTTCGACTACATACGCCGTCAAGATTTTCAAACAATACGGTAACGATTCCATCTCTACTGTCACGAATAACCCCTATCAATTAGCAGCAGATATTTATGGGATTGGCTTTTTAACTGCTGATAAAATCGCTCGTAATATTGGGATTGCCCCAGATTCACCAGAAAGATATAAGGCGGGTATTCGGCACGTTTTAAGTGAAGCGGCTGAAGATGGACATTGTTTTTTACCACAACCGCAACTAATTGAATCAGCCATCAAACAATTAACAGTAGATAACCAAGAGCCAGATGCCGACAAATTAACTGAAGCTATTAGAGAAATGGTTAAGGATGAAGAACTAGAAATAGATACATCTCCTCAAAGGAAACATCCACCACTGTGCTACAATCCAGCTTTCTTCTATACGGAACTTTATTTAGCTAAACTGCTACATCAACTGCTAATTAATCCACTGGCTGTTAACTTAGATAGAGTGCGAAGCTGGATTGAACGTTTTACCGAAAGTCGTAGAATTCAACTATCTCAACAACAGCAACAAGCAGTAGAAATGGCAGCTTGTTCTAGAGTATTGATTTTAACTGGTGGCCCTGGCTGCGGCAAAACTTTCACGACTCATACAATTGTGGCACTGTGGAAAGCAATGGGTAAATCTATTGCGTTAGCTGCACCTACAGGTAGGGCAGCACAAAGATTAAGTGAAATGACGGGAATAGAAGCTAAAACAATTCATCGGTTGTTGGAATTTGACCCCAGAACAATGGGTTTTAAGCGGAATTTAGATAATTTGATGGCAGCAGATGCCATAGTCGTTGATGAAGCTTCCATGCTGGATTTATTTTTGGCACATTCCCTAGTTAAAGCTATTCCTTTAAATGCTCAATTATTATTAGTGGGAGATACAGATCAATTGCCTTCTGTTGGCCCTGGTAATGTGTTATCGGACTTAATTGCTTCTGGTAAAATTCCTGTGGTGCGACTAACAGAAGTATTTAGACAAGCGATGCAAAGCGCCATTATTCGGGCAGCACATAGTATTAATCAAGGTGAATATCCCCAGATAGAATTACTTTCTAACAATCCGAAATCAGATTGTTTATGGATGGGTGCGCCAGAACCAGAGTATGGCGTACAAGCAATTGGCGAGTTAATTAAAGATTTTCTTCCCCAATTGGGATATAACCCAGCACAAGATGTGCAAGTTTTATCACCAATGACACGCGGTCTAGTTGGAACTAGAAATTTAAATCAGGTATTGCAAGAGTTAATTAATCCTCCATCTCTGGGTAAGGCAGAAATAGCACGAGGTGGAAGAATATTAAGAGTAGGAGATAGAGTAATTCAACAAGTAAATGATTATGACCGAGAAGTGTTTAACGGGGATTTAGGTTTAATTAGGGAGATTAATACTGAAGAAATTTCAGTAACAGTGCAATATGGTGAAAGAAATGTTGATTATGATTTAGCAGACTTGAACGAAATTGCTTTAGCTTGGGCGGTAACAATACATAAATCTCAAGGTAGTGAATATCCTGTTGTGTTAATACCTTTGTATATGCAGCATTTTTTAATGCTGAATCGCAATTTGATTTATACGGGATTAACAAGAGCTAAATCTTTAGCTATTTTAGTAGGGCCTGCCAGAGCAATTTCACAAGCTGTCAAACAAATCGAGCAACAATTACGCTACACCCGCTTAAGAGAAAGATTAATGGCATTATTTTCGTGATTTTTTAGCCATTGGATTAATTCACTTAAGTTATCAACATAAAACCTGCTTCTTACACAGCAAAATACTCAATATTTTGGCTTTAATGATGCGATCGCAGGATTCTACAATGTTAATCTTGATCAGCATCCAAGAATCAAAGCGTGGCTAGCATGGCTAGCTCTTCCTTAGCGATCGCGCCAGTGCTGACTTGTCACTTAGCATTTTCTGAAAGCGGTCACATATACTCTTTATTACAAATATGTTTTTGTGAATTTCTCAAATTTTTAAGAAAAACTATAAGTATGTGAGTAAAATTCCACCTTGTTTGCGGTGAGGGCATAATTAATTGCACTCCTCGCTTATAGCATCAGCGTCTTCTGCTATGAGCGAGGTGATGATCAAATTTATCAAACAGTGCTACACATAAACGCTCCCCCGTGCATCCCCCAATTTATGGGGGAAAATTGAGCCAAAGTTTCCCTTAGTAATTCATCAGATGAAATTGAATCCGATTAGATAAGTGTGATTTACAAGTTGAACAAATAAATTTTTGTCAACTAAATGTAGTTATTTTCTTCTACCACTTATTCAGAATCTTCTTCATTAACATCTGCTGATGATTGCTCTGAGCTATCCCCCATTTTAACTAAACGAATATGCTTGTAGCCAAGTTTGATTTCAAATTCATCGCCTGGTTTTAATCCCAATTGTTGAGTATAATTTGCGCCAATAACAATTTGACCATTTTGGTGAACACTGACGCGGTAACTTGCTTCTCGACCGCGACCATCTTTAGGTGACTCAATCGCAACACCGATCTTCTGCTAGTAGAGCATCATAAAACTCTGCTAAATTTACACGGGTTTTGTTCTCTTTCGTAGTGGTGAAATAACCACAAGCCTTAGCTGTTTCTCGGCGCGGTGTATTAGATAACTCTTTAACTTTCTGTAGTAAAGCTTTTCCAGTCAAAGGAGTTGTTGCTTGTTCAGTCATTTTTTAAAATTAGGTTTGGGATGTAACTGTAGTCATATTTTCGCAGATTTTAATAAAATTTATTCAAAAAATTCTAAATTAAAAGCCAAAAAAACTTTAGGTAGAACTTAAATAAATTACACCCATCAATTTAGCTCAATAAATCTTTGCAACGTCCCACGAGTTAGACCATTTTTAACGAAATAAGAAGCAAAAGATTGGGGATATTTAATCGTACCATAACTTAGTAGCCTTAATTCTTTAGCAAGCTGCTTCATTTTAACGATTGTCAAAACTCCCGATTCAACCAGTTGTAAAATATCCGCGATATTAACAACTTCATTGGGGTCGAAAAGCGTTTCACTGTTGTTAGCAACATCTTCTACTTCTTTTTCCTCATTATTGATAAATTCATCATCTAAAGACTCCAGACTCCAAGTGTAACAGTCAGTATTATTAGCATGGGGGTAAGGATCTTTGTGCCACCTACCTTCGGATACACCTTGCTCTAGTACCTGAAAAACCCGCACTCGTATTGTTTCAAACTGTTCTGGTGTCAGTTTCCCATAAAGAGTCCTGACAATAAAATCTAATTTAAGAATAGTACCAGTATGACATTGTAATAGAGAAGCTAAAGCTGAGGGCAAATCCTGCTCATGATAAGGGGGTAATAATTCTACTCCCTGACTAGGAACTATTGTTGTCAAAGCAACAGTTTGTTCAAGTTTTGTAGCATTTAACTCGACAGCTAATTGATGACTGCTAAAACCATTATTGCTAGTCCCGTTTTTCCCATTAGCTTCAGTTGCAGCATTAATTATACTTGGCTCATAAGATCTCGGTTCCACTTGAAGCTGCTCTAATCCTGCCAACAAAGCCTCAGCATGAACTAGCTGACTTTTGGCTTGCTCTAGCAGTTGCGAGTATTCTATTACCTTAGCATAATAAAAATCTCGCAGTCCTCTGGTAGTAGCTAAAGCTGAAGTGAAATTTGGTGGGACAAGTGGAAATTGCATTTTTGAGCGTGATGTTAGCTTAATATTGTGCTTCTGCTTTAATATTAATATTCATAAGTGTGCCAATTCTAGACAATGAAAACAATAAGCAGACCGCATTTGGTCGGATTAGGCGAAACTAAAACCGTAAAAGTTAAACCCCACGAACGTACTATCCGCCAGCGTATCTACCAATTGATCTGCAAAAAGTGTGATCGCGCCGTCACACGTCCTACTTTCGGTCCCTGTCCTAAATATTGTTTAGAATGTAGCCCACCCAAAGTTGCTAAAAAGAAACCATTAGATAGCGATATGCAGGAAATGATTACTCTTAATTAACCAGCATTAGAACAACTATCTAATATGAATCAATTAGTTAATAATTAATATACAAGCAACAATCTCACTCTAAATGCTTATCGAGTGTCTATTGCTGTGGTTGCTCAAGCTTAGACTTTTTGAAGCAAACGCCTCTTTGCTGTTGGGCGATCTCAAGCCACTTCTAATAGAAAACTAGCTATCAACACAGCGAAAATAATACCCAAAAATACAGCTATTTATGCCACAGTTAAACTAAAAGTTAAAAATTGGGAAAACTAGAACTAAATAAGTACAGAATAAACCTTATTTATTAGTAATCAGAATAAAAGGAAACCACGCAGAGGGGTGAATATCAGGATTAGCAATCAATTTAAGTTGAGCGGCTCTTAAGGCTTCTACTGGCGTTAAATTAGATTGACGCATATATTTATAAAAATCTTCAATCAAGGAAACAGTATCAGCGTCATTAATCGACCACAGACTAGCTAAAACATTCTTGACACCATTCCTAGCAGCTACTCCAGCTAGCCCTAATGTAGAACGACTATCACCAACTGCTGTTTGACAAGCACTGAGAGTCAAAAGATCTATAGGGCGCTTTTTCTGCCTCAGAATATCTTCAAATTGCTTAAGATTAATGCGGGTATCAAATGCTTGTAGAAAAGTGTTATCGGCTGTCGCCCCAAACTTACCATGAGTAGCTAGATGAAGAATTGAGGAATTATTTGCTAAAAGTTGCTGCTGTAACTTATTGAAAGTGAAATCTCGATCTAAAAATCTACTGCCACCAATAATACTTTGAACTTCTTGAGTTTCAGTAGCAACACTTTTGAGGGCGGCAAAAGGTGGTATTTCCACAGTTAAACCAAAAATTGCAGCTTGATTTTTTTGGGATAATGGCTGTATTTCAGGTAAATTAAACCCCAGGCTGATAGCAATAGCATATTTTTCTACTAAAAACTGTTTGCCGTCATGCAAAGCAGCCATGGAAATATTCCGTAATAAGCCATCATTAATAAAAACTAAACTTTTAATATTAGCAGATGATAATTCTGACTCAAGTGGTCTAATTAATAAATTATATAACTTTTGTGAGCCAGCTAAATATCTATTAGTAGCAAAATCTTCTAATTGAGTCCGAAATTGTAAAATTTCATCTTCTAACTCTTTTTCTCCAACTTCTACAGAGTAATGTTTGATAACACCATTAGGAAGACGCAGCAAGATATAAGCTTTGTGCTTCAAAACGATGGAACTAATTACAACTTGATGATTAATTAGCAAAGTTGAAGAAGTATTTTGCTGAAGCTGTATGCAATTATCACCAAAGTAATTCTGCAATTGAGATAATCTCAGTAAATCCATTATTTGTAATGATTCTTCAAGCTGGGCAGCGGTTGGCTGTCCCGCCAGTAATAATTCGATTAATTCTCGGTATAGGGGTTCCACCTCATCTAGCAAATCGGATTGTAGGTTACTAGACGCAGCAACAATATCACTACGAAGGCTTTGAAGTGTGGCGATCGCTTGCTTGTATGATAAAATTCCAGCATCAAGTTGCTGTGTTGCTACATAAATTTTTCCTGCTTGCCATTGCCAACGATATAAGCTATCAATTGCATTAACTTGTTGGGCTGCAAATATCGCTTGGCGAGTTAAAGCCATTGCTTGCTGATACTGTTTAGCTTGTTCATATACTTGTCCTAATACACCTGCGGCATAAGATAAAGTACGCGAATCACCAATTGTTTTAACAATATTAATCGCCTTTTCTAAGTTGGCTATTTTAAAATCAGTTGAAGAACCATTAACCATCGCTAATTTTATTAACGCAGAAGCCGAAGAATGCGTTGCTGGTAATTTTTGCAAGATTACACTAGCTTGCTGAAGATAATCAGTAGTTTTTGGATCATTGGTAACTGATTTTTCTGGTAAGTCAAATAGAGATGGCGATCGCCAAAAACTTGCTAAGTTGATTAAGGCTTGAGCTTCTTCAATGCTTCCTGAACCACTAATAATCTTAACTGCACGATTAAAACATTTGTATGCTTGTTGATGCTCTTGTGTAGATAGTGCCTTTAATCTTGCTTCTTCCTGCCGATCGCTTTCTCGCGCAGCTATTAATGCTAAAGAGCGATGACGCTGACTTTGCTTATTTAAAGCGTTACCCAAATTATTTAACGCATTAGTAATATATACAGGTTCATTCAAGAAATTAGCTTTATCCAAACTCGCTTGGTAAGCAAGTATTGCTTTGTTAACATCTCCAGCAATAAAAAAGGCATTCCCTAAAACTCCTTGAGCAACAACCTCTATGCGCTCGTAATGATTTTTTTGAGCAATAATTAGAGCATCTTGTAGCAATTTAATAGCATTATTATATTGCCCTAAAGCTATATAACTTTGTGCCAAATCTGTCATAACTGAGACTAGCTGCTGTTGATTTCCGGTAACTTGATAAATTTTTACTGCCGCTTGTAAATGTTCAATAGCTTGTCTAACTTGCCCAATCTTTCTATAGGCAGATGCCAATTTTGTATGAATGATAGCATCCTGAAAAATTGTTGTAGAAGTTAGTTGCTTTAGCCATAAGGCGATCGCCTCATCAAATCTACCTGTTTGATAGTAACTATCTGCTAAATCCACTGAGACAATTAATTGAGTATTAGAGTTATTGGCAATAGGCAAATTTTTCACTTCTTTAGCATTAACATTCAAGAAAAGATCGGGAAGTAACTTGAGTAAATAGCATAGAACAAAACCTAAAATAAAAATTAAAAACTTTTGATAATTTCTCCTTGTATACATAGGATATAGAGTAAAATTCAATACGGTTACTAAACAAGCTTAAATCTATCTTAAGTATCTATCTTTGATTAACCAAATCTGCATATGGCAAAAAAATTAACAATTATTGGTATATCTATCCTCAGTATGTTACCTATAGTTATTCAATCTATAGTTACATCAAAACCTTTATATGCACAATCTCTGATTACTACAACTAAGACTAATGTTTACACTCCACCACCAGGACGCAAACGCGCACAACGTACTGAAGGAGTCGGCTCTCGTGGTGGCGAATGTCAAGCTCCCGTATCGCTACACCTACTAGCACCTTCCGATCATGTTGCTCAAACTGTCGCGGCACGCCCAACTTTCCTCCTGTATGTATCTAAGCCAAAAGCCCTCATACGCTACACCTTAATAGAACCAGGAGTTTTAGAACCAATAGTGGATAAGCAAGTTCAACTAGAAAAACCAGGAATTACTAAATTAGAAATATCAGAAACAGCGCCAGAACTGACTATTGGTAAAGAGTATCGTTGGACAGTTACTATTATTTGCAATCAAGAACGTCCTTCGGAAAATATCTATGCTCATACAACACTGATACGCATAACTAAGACTTCCGAGTTAGCATCAAGACTAGCAACTGCTTCTACAGAACGCTCTGTAGGTTTAATTTATGCGGAATCAGGAATCTGGTACGATGCTATTGCTAGCCTTTATAAGGCTTACGAGAATACTCCACATAATACAGAAGTTTACAATGAATTTAAAATATTATTAGATAGTATTGGATTATCACAAATTTTCTTATCCCTTACCAGTCTGAAATAATGATAATTAGTTAATTAAAGCTATTCACCAATAAAAACTTAATTTAAAAGTAATATTCAAGCCAACAACGCTTACTCAAATAAATAAGCTGATGTTGAATAAATTAATCAAAAAAGCTTGTGCATGGAAAGGTGTTACGCTTATAGTCTCTAGCATAATACTAATAGAATTTGTTATACGCTCAATGGGCTGGTTACAATCTATAGAGTTATCAGCGCTCGATCTCTACTTTCAGATACGTCCATTAGAACCACCCGATCAACGGTTTTTAATTGTCGGAATTGAGGAAGCGGACATCCAAAAAATTCGTAAATATCCAATTTCAGACGGTGTATTAGCAGAGCTATTGACTAAAATTAAAGAACAACAGCCTGCTGTTATTGGGCTAGATATATATCGGGACATACCAGTTGAACCTGGATATCAGGAATTAGTAAAAATTTTCAAAAACACGCCTAACTTAATAGGTATTCAAAAAACTATTGGAGATACATATACAACCAAAATTGCACCGCCACCGATTCTTAAACAACTAAAACAAAGCAGTGCCAACGATATAGTTGTCGATGGAGATGGTGTAATTCGGAGAGGAATATTGTACCCCTACGCCGAAGAAGACCCAAGTCTACCCAGCTTAGGTTTAAGCGTAGCTATTAATTATTTAAAAAATCAAAAAGTAATTACCCCCGTAGCTGGAAAAGATGGATTTTTGCAATTAGGAAAAACACTATTCCTACCTTTTGAAAGAAATGATGGTGGTTATGTTAATACTGATGATGGTAGTTACCAAATCTTACTCAATTACAGAAGCCCTGCTGAAGGTTTTCCCCATGTATCCATGAGCGATGTACTCGCAAGACGAATACCACCTGACTTGATGCGCGATCGCATTGTACTAATTGGTGCTTATGCTCCTTCGCTTAACGATAGATTCTACACGCCATTTAGCAGAAGATTAGGAGGCACTACTCCTATTCGCACTCCTGGTGTAGAAATACAAGCTAACTTAGCTAGTCAAATTATTAGTTCTGCATTGGATGAGCGCCCGCTAATCAAAGTATGGCATGACTCATTAGAATACTTTTGGATGGGTTGCTGGGTAACACTTACTGCTATTTTAATTCGTAAATCACGCTATAAAACAACTGAATTTCAATTTTTTATCACAGCATCAATTAGCGTTGTAATTTTAGCGCTTAGTTTAATTGCTATCACTTACTCTGTTTTTTTAAGCGGTTGGTGGATTCCGTTAGTTCCATCATTAATAGGTATATTTACGTCAAGTATTTTAGTTGCTGGTTATAACTATATTAAAGAATTAAAAATAGCCAACAGCACCTTAAGGCAAACTATTAATGAATTAAATACTACTTTATCTGAGTTACAAAAAATAAAAATAGAATTAAGTAATAAAATTGCTGAAAATGAAGTATTATATTCAGAAATTGTCAATCAAAACCAAAATTTAGAGATTAAAGTTGAAGAACGTACTCAAGAGCTTAAATTAAAAAATACTCAACTATCAGAAACAATTTTCGCTCTAAGAAATGCTCAGAGACAGATTATTGCACAAGAAAAGTTAGCTGCTTTAGGGTTACTAACAGCAGGCGTAGCACACGAATTAAAAAATCCTCTTAACTTTGTTAATAACTATGCAGTTTTATGTTTGAATTATTTTGAAGAGATTCAAGAAGATTTGGTAGAAATTGAACAAGCTTTTGAACTAGATGAAGAATTTGAAGATCTCAAAGAAGTTATAGAAATTGTTGGTAAGAATCTGCAACAAATTTGGGGGCAAGGTCAAAGAGCAGATAACATTATCCAAATGATGTTGCTCCACGCTCATCATGAAACCACTGCGCCCGAACCAACAGATATTAATAATTTAGTAGCTAATGCGATTAAGCTAGTTCACCACAGCCAAACTGAAAATTCTACCGTTAATAATATTAGCCTAGAAACTAATTTTGATAATTCTCTGGAAAAAATAGAGGTGATACCCCAGGAAATTCATCGAGCTTTAATTAATATAATTAATAATGCTTATTATGCTGTAAAGGCTAAAAATCCAACAGAAAAAGATAATTTCAAACCACAAATTTTTATAAGCACAAAAAACTTGGATAAACAAGTAGAAATCTGCATTTATGATAACGGTACAGGTATAGATGAGGAAATCTTGGAGAAAATATTCGATCCTTTTTTTACAACTAAACCTGCTGGAGAAGGTACGGGGTTAGGATTATCATTAACCCACGATATCATTGTTGGACAGCATCAAGGTGAGATTAAAGTAACAACAAACTCTGAATGTGGTACTAATTTTACAGTTATATTGCCTAAAAAATCTAAATTAGAGATACCAGAATTAAATCAATCAGAACTTGCTGAATGAGAATTCGTAGGGGTTTCTGATCGCAAAGGTAACAGAAATAGACCTGATATCCAACAACGAACATCAAAAGGCGCTTCGCGTTTCGCCTAAGTCTTGTGCCGGCTCTCGCTCATGTCCTGCCACGTTCATCGCACGCTGGTATGGGGCGATCGCACTTCCTGCGAAATATGGCTTGATTATTCCATAGGCAAGAATGTACTTCCCTTTCCCCAAAATCACAATTTATGGCGATAAACCAGAATAGCTTTTTGGGAACCATGACTTTTTTGGTATTAATCTTCAACAGTTAAGTAGAGACTATCTCTAAGTTCCTAATATGCCCAAAATCAACATCACCTAAATCTGTGAGAAACTGAACGTACTGATTGAAATAACCAAATACCTTTCCGATAATTGTTGTACCATCACCAAATGTTTTTCTCACCACAGCATCAAGCGGGAATAAATCTGTCAGAGATGTAAAGGTATCAGTAGTGGCATCTGGTGCAAATTCTTGTTGAGAAGGTTCCTCAGCTATCAAGTTTTCTCCTATCAACTGCACAGAAGAATCCACAGCTTCAGTTGAGGGAACCATAGTAGGATTTGCTACTAATACATCTACGTGCTTTAGTTCAACATTAACGCTGGGATCGGCAGAAGATACAAAAGGTAGGGGGCAGGGGGAACTGGCTTTTGAAATATCCAAGTTTTGTGTGAAATGGTGGTTTGAATTATCTGCAACTTGGCTTGACTCTTGTTGTTTCAGGCTCACATTTTCCAACTGTTCGTTCCCTCGATCCACTGAACTATGCTCATAAAGTTGTTTTTCATCAAATTGAGATTCGTTAGTATTGTGTTCTAACAAATTAGAATCAATTGTCACTGGTGACACTAACTGAGTTAATGACACTTGTGTTCCAGCGTGCAACTGAGTTTCAGGATTCGTCACCATTGTCACTCCTTTATTGCGAGAAGAAGTAAATGTGGAGATTAAATTTGTTGTAGAAGTTGCAAAAACAGGTATAGAAAAGGGGCGAACAGACAACTTTAACTGAGTGTGGTTATAAGTAGTGGACTCTTGCTGAGGGGATAAGGGGAATGCAGAAAACACAGGGTTGCGGGGATACGGGTTGTCGGGAAATATTTTTGATAATTTCTCCGTGTCGCCGTGTTTGATTGTCTCCATGCTAACGTTCGCGCCTTCCACTCTCCGCGTTTCTACTCCTGATGCAACCGCGTCTTCAATAACAATACCAACAGGTTGCGCTCGCATCCCTTCTCCCCCATTACCATCGGGATCTGATGGTGGCGGATCATCGGGAGGCGTTTGATCTTGTGAAGAATTAGGAGGAGGCGCGGCGGGATTAACTACAAGCCTAAAACTACGCTTGTTCTGCTGTACAACAGCTTTACCCATCTCTTGCATCTGATAAAACAATGAGAGGGTATAAGCACTCACATCCCGTGATAACTCTTTAGCGCGTCTGGGAATTGCTTTAACATTGCGATAAGCATCGCGTACTAACAAACCACCTGGTGATTTGACAGCTAAATCATATATTCGCGCCATCATCCCAGTTGTACTGTCGCGATCGCATACTGATTCTTGAATTAAATTAAATGTAGATCTATACAAACGTATTAGCTCAACGGCTCGGTTCAAAGTATCTACCTGAACTTCGTGAAATAATCTTTCTGGCTCATAAAAACATTCAAGAATGTGCAACGCAAATGCTACACGCAATACCTGTGTTGATAACTTTCGCATCCAAAATCGGATAGCAGCAGTTTCACCTTTTTCAGCTAAATTACCAATTGACTCGTAAATCCCATCATATCTAGCTTCCGCAACTGGGGAAAGTTTAATATCGCCACTTGGTAAATTTTCAATCCATCTATATATATGTGGTAGTTTCTCTGCCAAATAACAGAATCCTTTAACTCGTTTGGCTGGTTGTACTTGGGAGAGCGCATACAACATCCGAGCTTGTAAACCTTGGGCATCATCAGGATCTTTGAAAATTTTTCGATAAACTAATGGTTGAATCCCACCAACCAAACTTAATCGGGAAGCTTTTGTAATATAACTATCTTCTTGCGATACGCGGTCTACTTGGGTCAACAAACCATCCCAATGTTCCAGTAAACACTCAAGAGCTTCCCCTTCACCATTTTTACTAAACTGCTCCAAAGATTTGAATAATCCTGCTAATTCATCTCGCGCCCAGATACTGCCATTATTCCCTTGTTCTGATAGTCGCTTCATCACCGCTTGGATTGTAGCTACCTTGAACATATACTTGCATTCGGGAACAGGTGGTTCTATAGGTTCAGCATCGGAATTTTCCGAGGATTTTTTCTTCTTTTGGGCATCTTTATATTGGGCGGACTCTTCATCAAAGCGAGTTTTTTCAGCAGCTTGCTTTTCTTTAAACCAGTTCAGAACTAAATTTTCAGCACGAGATTTACCAACTCCTGATTCTCCAACAATGCAAGTCCATAAGATAGCTGGTATTTTGTGCGAGCCTAGATCAATATTTCCTCTTTTTCCGTAAAGAGACAATATTGCTGGCAATAAATACTGCACCAGCATGATTGGGTCAATATTGAGGATGCTGGCATCATGGAGTAAGTCAGCAGCAATATGCGGAAAAACTTTGTGGTAGTCTAAAGTGCTATTGCTCCAATCAATTAATTGGTTAACTTTTTTCTTGTCTTCTGGGAGAACTTCATCAAAATGCGATCGCTTTTCTGCAACTAACTGGTTGAAGGATTGTTTTGACATCACTGAGCGAGACGCAATTGTGTCTAACTCAGCTTGTTCTAGCCATTGCGGTAATCCTTTTTCTAAAACAGCAGTGACAGCAGTGACAGTGGCTGAAATGTTGAGTTCTTCTTGATTTGAAGTGTCACTAACATTTATTGTGTCACCAGTGACAGTGCCGGAATCGGAGGATAGGGGGCAGGGAGCAGGGAGCAGGGGGATACCTATTCCTTGATTATGTTCACCCGTTTCATATTCTGTTTGATTTTTTTCCCTGTTCAATAACTTCTGATTATGAGCAAAAGCATTTGCTACTTCGTTTGTTCTCCGAGTAAGGGCGTGAGGTATGGCAACATTAATTAGACGCTCTGCAATTACATCTGATGTAATTCCGGCTGCAACTATATCGCAAATATCCCCACCCACAGGTAACTCTGAGTAAATATCAATGGGATTGAGTTGTAGAAAAACTGCACCAGTGCGATCGCAAGCAGCCGCAAGTTTTTGAGCTTTTTGATAGCCCACTGTGTCATGATCTGGTAATTTAGCAATTCCAAATTGATGCTTTACAGCATTCTGTGCCAATTCAAGCATCACTGCTTCTGTCCAAGACCCACCTTGGATAGTAATTGCAGCAAAGCCTAAACATCTTAATTCTTCAACTTTATTCTCACCCTCAACTACAAGTAATAGAGGAAATCCACCCTTCGCTTTAATTTTTTCTATGGCTGCCATTGCTTCCGCCATGCGGTAAATTGACCAGGAGAAATCTCCCTTACCACAAACTGACTGACTTAATTCATTCTTATGGTAGGGTAGAACAATTTTATCTCGTCCTTTGTGGTGGCTTGGATCTAGCCATTGCTTTCGCATTACCCAAAGTATTACTTCTCCTTGCTGATCGACTTGATAGGGATAGCAGGTTTCAGTAATTTCTTTACCTTGTTCAATATATTTACGGGTAGGTAGAGGTGTAGGGGGGGCATTGAGTTTTACCAGTTGCAGGGGTAAATTTTCTGGTAGTAATGCTGGAACTGGTTGGGGAGAAGTTAATGATGTGTTTTTCACAACTGTTTTATGACTGTTGCTATCAACAGGCTTGAAAGCAGAACTTGGAATTGGTACGTGGTAACGCTCTGCTAAATCAAGAACTACATCTGTAAATGATTTTTTGCTAATTTCCATCAAGAATTTAATGGCATTTCCACCTGCGGTACAGCCGAAGCAGTAGTACATTTGTTTACTAGGGCTAACAGTGAAGCTGGGAGTTTTTTCTTGATGGAAAGGACATAAACCTTGATAATCCTTACCACGCTTATTAAGTTGCACCCAATCGCTGACTACTTCGACAATATCTGCTCGTTGTTTAATTTCGTCAATTATCTCAGGTGGAATTCTAAATGAATGTGTCATTTTTTTATGCCTCCACCATTGCTGCTAGTCCCAGCCTGTTGGGATTGAATCTTTGGGGATGATTAGATGACGCAGGAGTTGAGTCAGAGCTTTCCTGCTTGAAGTAGTTGGAGGCGGAAGCGTCACTTGGTTGCATCTTTCCCAGTTGTGTTGGCTCTACTTGCTCAAGATAGCGGCGAGTAAGTTCTAGTTTGACCGCTTTTAAATTTTGCTTGATAGCTTTGAAGGCAGCTTTAAGATCTTCATCTTTGAAGGCAGCGAAATCAACTGGGGTACTTGTAGGCGCAATTGATTCTAAGCTAAATAATTTTGCTTGCAATGATTTAGCTGTGTCTACTTTTTGAACGTCCTCAAAGCTAAAACTTTTACATAAACGTCCGATTTGATTGGGATCTAATTTTACGAATACTGTTTGAGTTTGGTAGTCAACGTCGTCTATGATGACGCGATCGCCCGGACTCCACCCTGATTCTGGGGGCGGGTTTAATAGTTCTACGCGATCGCCTATTTGAAAAGGATAAA
This sequence comes from Oculatellaceae cyanobacterium, assembly GCA_036702875.1. Lineage (GTDB taxonomy): Bacteria > Cyanobacteriota > Cyanobacteriia > Cyanobacteriales > PCC-9333 > Crinalium. Next base: position 52,302 of record DATNQB010000005.1, read on the forward strand.
TTTCGCTAAATTTTTCTTGGTTCTCCTGTAATGCTTCTTTACTAAAAGGCGATTGTTTGGGTTTTTTCTGGGGTTTGTACTCTGCTACTAAGTTTTTGGCTAGCTTGTTGCTAATAGGTACGCCTTCCTGTGCTAATTTCAGTGCGTCTTTTCGGGCTGCTTCTGGTGTAGATGGCGCGGCTAGCAAGTACAAAGCTGAAGTAGCAATGTTCAACTGTGAAAAATTTTCACAGTTGCCGAAAGTTTCCCAAACATGAATAAAGTTGTAAGCGCTGCGGTAAGTCCACCCAAATTCAGTTGAAAGCCAATTGCGAAACCCACCTTTCTTGTCGTGTCTTAGCAACTGCTGAACTTCCGCGAGTTTTTTCCCAATGGTAATGATGTTTTCCTGGGTGTTACGAACCAATGTTTTAATTTCGTTTGTACACTCTTGGACTCGAACACGAGTTTCATCCTTTAGTGCTTCATAGTCAAATAGTGAAGGTACGGGCTGCTTAGACGGCTGGGAGGGTTTTACTCGATCTACTGGATCGGTGTCTTCGTAATCAGTCCAGTCTTCTTCTTTGTTAGTAGGTTGAGTGGTTTGAAGATCAGATGCCAGAATTAGCTTAGATAATAGAACTATTTTGGGGTAGTCGCCGTTAAAACTTACCTTGGCGCTCAATCCTTCGAGTTCAACTATCTCTCCAACTACTCGGTCGTTGTAATGGCATACCTTCGAGCCAACCGTATACTGTTGTGTTGTATGATCGCTATGATCTTTTTCAACTGTCTTAGTCTTTGAGTCACTACCTGTATCTGAGGCATTAAAAGACTCAGCCTGGGTATCAAAATCAGCAATTACTGAATTTTCTGGGGGTTCCATTTTTTTCTGCTCCAATTTGTAGTGAGTTGGAGCCAGGGTAAGGTTTCCCACTTTCACAGGTTTCTCAATTCTAAAAAATTTCAAGAAACCCCTTTATATACATCCATTGGTAATGTATACTAAAGTAAGTGGGACAACACTAAAGGATCATTTCGTGCAAAAAAATAATCTCTGTCCCGGCTTTAGTCAAAATATTTAAGGCTTAACTCCCTCTCTACGGGAGTTTTGTCATTTTTATATGTTTTTCCTTTATATTATTCCATAGGCAAAAATTGATAATCAGGAGTTCTACTCCCTGTTGCAGATATCTTACCACAAAATTTTCACGATTTTGGGTAATAGTTTAAGTTTTCGCCAAAATATTAAGCATTTATGCCCTAAAAAATAGGTTTAAGTTAATAATAGTTGACAAAACTATACATATTGTCAGTTTTCTTAGTATTTCTGACTTTTCTGACTAAGTAAGCGCTGGTTGATTTAATTCAACTATCTATATCTAAATTAGTTCCAGTTGAACTTCGAGATTTTTTTCGATACCTTTTAGGTTTAAAAATCAGTTCTGCGTCTTCCAAAAACAATTGGGTTTCATCACGGTAACATTTAAAATCCCAAAACTGCGACCAAATCATTTTAGGCATATAGCCATCTATTCTTACTCGAAATTCATAATTTTTTGCTGTTTGTACAATTTTGACAATTAAAATTCCATTATCTTGCTTAACTACTTCCCCTCTAATGTAAAAGTAATTTTGTAGTTCTAGATTGCTATCAGGTGGATAAGCGTTTATTAACATTAGTTTTACTATATCGCCATCGCGATTGGTGCGCGGATAGCAAAGCCAATTATAGTTTTGGTTTTGTTTGATTTCTAAATTTTTTAATCTGGAATGGCTGCGGGGAATGATAGCTGCATCTAAATGATATTTGTTATCAAGCAGAAAAGTACCTTTACTTTTATCTTCATTAGATACAGTAAAGCTACCAGGAACTAACCCTATGGCGCGATAACGGATGTCTTTTTGGGGAAATGGTAATATGGGTTGTTGGGGCTGAGTGGTCAAAGCTATCATATCAAAATGCTACCTTTTAGATTAACAAAAGCCGTGAGTGTAAAGCAAATAAAGTAATTAAACAACAAGTTTAAAAAGGGTTTTTATTTATGTAAAAAATTAAAAAATTAGTCATCGCCATTAACTTGTTCTCCCCAGAAAGTTCTAAGAGGTGGAGCATATATAGATAGATCCTCGCTAGACGCGGGAGAGGTAATATATCTAGCTTCATTCTCAAGAGCTAACACCCGATCTGGATCGCGGACATATAGTGGGGTAATAGTTGCTCTAGTCTCCAATAACTCATTTAACCCAATCTTAACCGGACGACCTTCATAAAAGAGTTTTCGTGCTGCTTTCTCCACAATTTTTTGGAGTTCCGCACCTGTACAATTCATGGTCTTACCCAAAAATATCTTCCATTCAGATTCTGTAAGGGGGCTATCACCGTATTTGTAGCGCTCATCAAACCTAGCCGCGTGTAATGACACGATTTGCTGGCGCTCAACTGCTTGAGGGAAACCCACATAGAAAATTTCATCAAAGCGTCCTATTCTAGTTAACTCTGGAGGTAATGCTTTTAATCTGTTAAGAGTAGCGATCGCAAATGTCGCTGACTGCTTTTCTTGCAGCCATGTAAGCAATAAGCCCAATATTGCTCTAGCTCCCGTATCTTCTCCAGTGTCAGAAGATGCCAAGAATAGCTTATCAAACTCGTCAAAATAAATCACAGCAGGGGCGCAAGCTTCTACGCGGTCTATTAATTGTCGCAGATAAGCTGCTCCTTGACTCGCTATAGCGCCCACATCAACACATAAAAGCGGAAATCCCAATTCTCTAGCAATCACTTTAGCTGCAAGTGTCTTACCTGTACCTGGTGGCCCAACTAGCAACCATCCTTTTGGTAGCGGAATATTAGCTGTTCGTGCTTTTGGGGAATAATCAGCCTTAACTTCCTTAATTGCTACTTTCAATAAATCTAACCCACCAAAATCAGGGACGTTGGGTTTGCCAATGAAATCTAACCCATAACCTCGTAATCGTTCTACCTTGTAATCTAATAAAAATTCTTTAAGTTGAAGCTGTGTACCTTGATCGGAGGCAGAGGGCAGGCTTCCGCCGTGAGTGTCAGCCGAACGGGGGTAGGGAGAAGAGGGGACTGGTAGCGAGTCTCCCCTACTTCCTACTTTTTCATTAACTCCCATCCGCAGTCCAATTTTAATTTCCTCAATACTTAACCCAGACGCAGCAATAGATAAAGAATCTATATCTGCGTTACTAAGCAAATGGTTGTTTTGCCAATTGCTATTAGCATTACCCAGATCTAGTAAACCAGGTAGAAAGTTGGATAAAAAGTTGCTAATCTCCTTAAGTGTTGGTAATGGGTTCCTAACATGGGGAATAAGTGCAACAAGCTGTTCGGGCAAATCAGCTTCATTGGTACTTAGCAACAGCAAATACTTGGAAACCTCAGTAACTTTAAACTCGTAAAAAATATTTACCAGTTTGGCAATAATTTTTTGGGTTCGTTCCTGCTCAACTCCATTAACATTTTTAGAATTAACCATTAATGACTGCAAGTTTTCCAACACGAAAACTCCAGCGAAACTGCAATCAGATACAAAATCTAAAATTTGCAGGCAATCATCTCCAGGCGGGATTAATTCTTGTGATAAGGAAGTTGCTTTTATATAACAAGTATCGTTAAAATACCTAACTTGTTTAAACTGGCTTTGCCCTAAACTGCAAAAAAATACGGGTAGATTTCTAGGAGAAGCAAAATTAAGATCAATCCACCCCAAAGTGCGAGTACGTTCTAGCTGTTGTGATTGAATGGAAATTACCTGTGACCAAGAGTCTGCCAGTAAGTTTAAATGATCCAACTTCATATTCGTGATAGTTTTTAATTTTTGTACAGTAAACTTCTTACATAAATGGTTTATCTTTCTAGATCGATACCATTACGATGTTTTTGTGGGGGAACGCCAGGAGCAGGTTTATTGCTAGATTGTTCACGAACAGAAGCTGTTGATGAAGTAAGAGGCGATTCACCGAAGGCGACGCTACGCGATTGCACTTGATGCTGCTTTCGATGAGTAATAGCCGAAACTATCTGTTCAAGTGCTTGTAAATCTCGCTCATTCAAACAACTGGCTAGTTTGTTATTAGCCCTTGTCAAGAGTCTGTCATACTCATCAATTGATTGTCCGGCTTTTTTGCGTTCAATCGCTACATTCCCATCTGGGCTTGCCATCCACCTATAACCAAGTTGTCGATCAACAACTTGTATAGGTGAACCCTTAGCTAAAGCATCTTGGACTAAGCCGTTAAGAATACGATCAACTCTAGTAAAATACTTAGCCCCATGAACACCTATAGGTGCAAATGCTCCAGAAAGGGCGGAATCTTGCTGTTGCTGTTCTCGCAATTGCTCGATATTTTGATAATGATCTGGCATTTTTGAATTGACGGCTTGAACAGTAATGCCCATCATTGGAGTAGAGCGAAACTTCATCAACTCTGCCCCCAGCTTATCCTTCAAGGTATACTCACGCCCCTTGCGTTCAAGCAAATAATTTTCTGCGTGATAAACCTGTTCTACATCCGGCGAAACATGAGTATGAAATAATGCTCTGAGCGCAAAGGCTGCATCATGATTTTTTCCTCGCTGTACCAATTTACGCCAATTTTGTTCAATTACTTTTGCTGATTGCTCTAACCAAGAAGATTCTTTAGCTTGACGCTTTTGACTCCACCCTGCATCCTGAGTAATACGCTGTGGTGATAAACCTGAATGCTCTGCAGAAAAATTGCTGATATTTCCTAGATAATATTGTTGATCTACCAGTTGTTGCATTTGCGATCGCAAGCTAGAAATTGTACTAACCATTTGTTGCATTTGTTGTTGCATTTCTATCAACTGAGCAGACAAGAGAGCTTTATGTACACCATCTGGTAACTGTTGAGTAGAATCTATGGCTCTAGCAAACCCACCAACGAGGTTTTGTGGTTCACTTGGTAGTTCTGTAGTAGCACTTGATTGAAAAGGTGAAGAAATAAATGATTTTTGGGTGTAATCTCCATTATTAACATTACCTAAATTATGTTGTTCGGCTTCCAAACCATTAGTTGGTGCAGACGGAGAAGGGGATATAGTAGTAGGTAATTCAACAACGGAACCGAGATTTGTTTCTAACTCTAAAAAAGAGTTATTTAAAACCTTATTTTCAGCAGATTGTAAAACAATTTTTCCGCCCTTAATAACAGTTAAAGAACCCAGCTTTTCAACAGTCTGACCTATAGGCACAGATTTTAAATTATTTAAGTGGTCTTCTAGTTGTGGTGTTATCTTACCTCGATCAACACCATTTAACTTCGAGTAAACGCGCTCATTGCCATCAAAAATTAAAATGTCTTCATCCAGATGCTGACTATCTTTTTGAGACAGGGCTTGCTTACTAGAATCTATTAATTGTCCTAAAGATTCTAGAAATGATAAATATTGATGAGTTGCAGATTGAGGGTTAGTTTCTTTGACAAACATATTAGATTAACCTTGTTCAGCTTGTAAATTTGACAAAATAGCAAAAGATGCTGCTATTAAATTCAGCCGATTTACTATTATTTCAGTTTCAACATAGAAGAAAACTAATTGTCCATCTAAAATCCAAGCTATAAAATCAGATGGTTGGTGGATATATCTTTGAGACTCATAGACTAGCTCTCCGCGCTGACCACATAGCAATCCATGCTGGTCAAATATTTCAATAGCAAATGCACAATAATCTAAAGGTAAACTAGGTAGAGAAGTGGATTGTTGTACCAAATACTGCCAAATTGGGTATTTGTCTAACACAAACTTAGCTTGGTCGGAAATTAAATTAGCCATTAAATGAACCTCCACAATAATTATTTTCAATAACAACCTATGACTGGATAACTATAATGGCATGGGAGTAGGGATAAATATGAATAGCCTAAAGTGTCCCAATGCAAAACTAATAGTCATTAACTTCTATGAACTATTTAACATTTGATTAACAATTAACAGTGTTTAAGAAATATGGTTTCCTTTAAGTCTTGATTACCTAATACCCTAAAAAACATCGGGTTCAACAAAAGTTTTTTGTTCAAACCTTAAAGATTCATCTGTCTCTTCTTGTCTGCGATAATTATTTTTTGTTTGAGACTCAATATCTTCTGAGGTAGATTTTGATTCAATATCAGAAGATTCAGTATCAGGAGCAGCAGGCTCTACTTCAACTGGAAACAACTTTTCAGCTAATAATCTACGTTCATCAAATTGCTTTCGTCTATCTTCATCACTAACGCGCAAGCAGTTAGAGCGAATTAATCTTTCTCTAACTGTGTCCCACTTATTTTCTGACCAATTCATTTCTGTAATATCAGTAACAGGAACTTTAATAGGTTGGATAAGAGGAATATAAGCTTCATTAGAACGAACATAAGCAGGATTAATTACGATCGCTTTCCCAGTACCTAATTTCAGAAATTCCGCTGGTTCCAATAAAGAACGCTTTTGGTTCTGCTCGTTAAATGACTTACTGCTACCACTTTTACCCGTACTTCTAGATTTACTCTGAAAATTAATTTGTTGTTCCCCTAAATAATCGGCAAATAACTTAGCACTATGAGGATCTTGAGGATTAAATATAAATTTAGTCGCCGTACCTCCAACAATTGCTTGTGCAAGTTCTTTACCATAAGCTTTTTCTAATTGACTGATATTTTGATAACCTAAAATTCCACAAAAACCATCCTCGCGGTTTTCATTTAACCAATTTACCAATGCTGGTAAATATAAAGTGGGTAACTCGTCAAGAACAACTACTAAAGGATCTTTGCGGGGTGTCGTCCGAGAAACATTGCGGGATACTACCATGTGTAGGATAGCAGCTAACAATGGCCCAACGATATCGCGGTTGTTACGGTCTAAACCAAAAATAATTAGTTGCTTACCATCTAAATCTAGAGGTAAGGTAGTTCGACCGCAGAACGCTCCCACAAAGTCTTTTTTAAGAAAGCGTTGGAATATTCGTTGAGCAGTACCAACTATTGAGGCTACAGTTTTTTGTGAATCCTTAACAGAAATAATCTGTGAAAGCGGACGAGTTGTCCATACTTTTAATTTATCTTTGGAAGCAACTTCTAATCGTGTTGGTAAGTTATTCAAACTCAAGATAGCTTGAGCCATCATAAGGTCGCAATATCTATCATCACCACCCATGAGAATCTTGACTGCTTTAGTTACTAACAAGATACCTTCGATTAAGTTGTCGCCTGCTTCTTCAAAAAATTTATCGCTGGCAGCGTTACCACCACTTTTATCAAAGTTGCGGGAGATAACATTGGACATCTGCCCAGCAGCGATCGCATCTTCTTCATCTTTCAATAAATCTAAGGGGTTACAAACCTCGCTTTCAGGAAATCCTGGTGCAAACACTCGCACTGTATAACCTCGTTTCATCGCATAAGCAACCGCCCGCTTAGTTTGTGCTGGATATTTAAAGTCATACAAGCACATAGGAAACCCTTGATCTAAGGCACTGCGAACTAAAGGATCGATTACACTAAAGGTTTTTCCAGAACCAGCAGCGCCAATTGCGGCGATACCCCTTTGTGCATCTGGTACGTATAAAGTAGGTGTTGAGGAAGAAAATAAACTTGATGGTTTTGATTTGATTAACTGTTTTTTCTGCCACTCTAATAGAAGACGTTTTTGTATTGCTGAGGGCGTGCCAATGTATAAAGCTACATTGTTACGAGTTACCTTTTTCATTTGCTTCTTAGCTTTCCTGGCAGCTTGAGCTTTTTCTTTAGCACCTCCCCAGTAAGAAGTAGCAATCTTACCTTTTTTACTTCTATTTCCTAGTAGCTGTAAAGCTGCAAATAATGCTAGACAGCCTATTAAAGTTATTCCTGTTTGCGATTTCATTGATGCCATTAACTGCTTTTGCATAGGAGCCAAAGGAGATGCCAAAGAAACTGTAGTATAATTATTAGGTGTTTGACTTTCCATGCTTTTAGTTTTTTAAGTCAATTAGTTTGATTGAAGAGTTAATTTGAGTAAATGAATTTCCCGTGTAGCAATAACTCGACTTTTGTAAGTTATTTATTTTGTGAATTGGCTGCAAAATTTCTAAGCAAGGATAGTCATTGATTAATTCTTTAGTTACGCTAATTAAATTAGTGTCACTAGGTAGAAAAGTATTTAATACTAAGTTAATAACTCGCTTGCCAGATAAACTATACCCTACGTACAAACAACCAGCCTGACCGCACAATTGATTGTTGTTGAGATTAAATAAGTAAATTGGTTCTGCTTCTCCTGTAATTTTCAATACTTTCATTTTGTTTATATCTAAAGGTTGATCTTTTGAAAAATGTAAATAATTCTGTTGTACAGCCGTATTTAAGACTGATGTAGGAGCAGATGTAGCTACACTCCAAACGTTTGAAACTGGCGATCGCACGTTGACCAAAACCAAACAAAAAACTATCAAAATTACCAAACTTGCAATGATAACAATGTGTGGAGATACCTTGATTTTGAGGTTGAGAGGAAATATTGTTTTTTTAGTTGTTAATTTATGAAGCATATAAACTAACTCGCATTTATTAATTGTTTGCAGTGGTTTACTAAATTGCTTTCAGTAAACTTGTCAAAAAATATTACGGTAATTGTGTTGATTAAAATTGCTAAATTTTTAAGTTTAATTTTTACAACCTAATGCTGTTACTGATTGTTGATAGTTAGCGGATGTCTTATTACCATAATTGCTAACTGTCATGCCATAAATGTTAGTAGAAGAAGCATCAACTGGAATTGCCATTCCACCAAAATACATTTGGGCAAACCTTTGTACTAAACGTTCTTTTGTACCTTGTTGGTATAGTTTTCCTGTAGTTGGATCGATTTGATGCGAAGCTGCGTCCAATAATTTTATAGCTTGTGCATTAAATAAGTTTTTTTGTTCGGAAGCAGGAAAATATTGAGACATTTCCTGTTCTGCGACCGCAGCGCCGCTATCTAATTTGGCTAAGAATTCTTGTCCTCCAGGTTTGGCAGCAATTAGCGATCGCACATCTTCTCTATAAGACATAAATTGTCTTGCACCCAAAGCGTGTCCGCATTGTCCGGTTGAGTTGCAAACCTTACCACTAACTGAGTTATAGTCACCTTCAAATTCTGGGATAGCAACAGAAAGTGCATCTAATACCACGCCCTGAACCTGTTTTGTACAATCAACTTCCCCATCCAGAAAAGCAAGTGTGTTATTTTTCGTGCCAAGCTTAAAAGTTGATGTTCCAGGGTTGTCTGATGCACCTGTTGATAAAGAAACCTGACTATTACTAGGCTGAGTATTAACTGCACCCAAAAACATCGTGTCTCCTTCACGATAAGTTAGCCAGGGTATAGGTCCAATAAAGTAGGGGGTACATCCCAAATCTACAAACAAAGAACGGCTACAGAACCTAAAAAATAATGCTTGTGAGACAGTTCCTTTTGTTTCTGATATATCCCAAACCACTACTTTAAAAGGTGATTCATCTGTATCATCACCAAATAAAAAACGTCCAGTTGGTTCTAGTCCGCCATTAACGGATGCTAATAAACCATGACCGCCCTGTACCTGCTGATATTTACCGCTAACCCATTGCTTGCCATTGACTTTAGCATTGCCGGATAGCTCGATATGAGCGCAATCATTCTCACAAGCAACGTTAAACCCATCGCGATCGCTACCGGAAATTGTGCGATCGCTTCCGTGTTCAGGAGTAGCAAAAGCGATATCAATCGTGCCTATATCTGTACCTATAGGATTAGGTGGAGCGGGAAACTGCGAAAATGGCACTATATTTAACCCTGGTACTTGTGCAATTTTTACACCTTGCCAATCTTGAAATGAACCAATTGGCGTAGTGTCTAATTCAGGGATGGAATCTACTAAACTATAATTTTCTAGTGGTAACTTATTTAGTGTTATTTCACCCAGGATAGGAGACTGTTGTAAAAGTTCATCTATGGTTTGATTTGAATTGAAACTAGAATCTAATTGACTGGTTAGTAAATGCTCAATCAAACCTACTTGAGAAATTGGTAATTTCCTGATTGAAGGAATAGCATCTAATAAACTAGCTAAAGTTTGCGAGTTTATTAAGCCGAATTCTTTTAAATTAAATTGTGATAAATCTAAACCTGCAAAATCAGCAATCGCTTGTAAATCTAATTTATCTAACTTAAAAGTATTAAAGTCACCCAACGTCATGTATTGGTCTGGAGTTTGACCTGCCGTCCAAGTACGAGATGGGTTGTATCCTAACTGCTCAACCATATTAGGGTTAGCTTCAAAAGAACCACTTTCTTGAATTGCTGGTAATTGTGCAAACGTGATGTTATTGAGATCGGGTAGTAAAGTATTCTGCCAATCAGTTGTCGGAACTAAATTTACTGCTGCCATCACAGAATTATTCGACAGGGCTATCATTTTCAATGGTAATCCTGCTAGCAGCAGTGATAAAAAAATACCTGTAAACAAATAGTATAAATAACGTTGCCAATGATGACAAATCATAGTTTTAATCTCAAAAATGAAGTAACAAATTCTAAACCAGCGAAAAAGTATTTGAGTATTAGAAATTCCTAAAAACTTGATGTGTAATTAAAAGAACGATTACTCTTTATTCAGCGGGTTCATCAACCTTTTGCAACAATATGTTAAAGAGATAATGAGTAAATCATTCCCTTTTCCTACTTAAAGCGTTTTAGTCAAATAAGTATGAACAGGCAGCTAATCGCTCATTCCTAACTCATGTAATCTTTTAACTAAATTCATAGATATGCCTGCTTGTTTAGCAGCTATCTCAACAGATGTACCTGATGCAGTTAAAGACAAAAACTTTTGAATATTTCTGTACAAAGCTTGAGATGTTTTCAAAAACTGATTTTTTATAGCTACTTGTAAACCACAATTGAGAATAACCAAACTAGAAGTAATAGGCGCTGATAATTGAGATTTACGATTGGGTTGATTACCAAAATATTGATGGGATACATAACTTCTTATATTTTGTTTACGCGGTATTATTTCAACAGTATAATATCTAGGTTTAGCTACCTTGATAATCTTGAATAAGTAAACGCGGTTAGCAGAGGTAATAACTGTCAATAGCGAACTATTAGCTTTAGGCAGGTTACGAAACTGTAAAGGATTAATTCGTCGTATATGTAACACGAAAGCACCAGAGCAATTTCTCGCTTCCTGTCTCGTACCTAATCCTGCCAAGCAACCATCAACATCAAGAGTTACAAAGCTAGGATTGTCTAACCAAACTTTTTTAATAGTTTCACCTGTAGCTACAAAACTGAGATTAACTCCCATCCCAGGAGCCAGTTCAATTAATGGCGGTTGTCCCTGCCCTCCTATGGCTTCCGAAACCGAAAGTTGTCGCACGGAAGCATTATTTTTAGCTAAAACTGGTAATCCCGAACCATTATTGCAAAAAGTTAGTCCTAAAGTACAAAAAACTGATGTAATTCCAAGTATCAATTGATTCTTTTTCATATATTTGCAGGAACAACAACTTAAGAATGGCAAACACTCTATGTTGAACAGTTGATTTAACTGTTATTTTTTGGTCTAGATGGAGTAGGAAGTGAAGTTTTAAATTAAGCAATCAAGCTGTAATTTGTGATAACCCTGTACCAACAGCAGATAAATAGATATAGATTGCCAAATAATCCCTTGCCTACTCCCTACAAACAATTACTTCACAGTTCAAAAGAACGGGTAATAACCAACTGTACGCTTTGATTAGCTGGGATATACCAGGTATCAGGACGAGACATTGCCTGCTCAGTAGCTTGTCGGTTGCGGCGCAATATTTCTTGATTTAACGGTTCAAAACCACCTTCTAATATTGCTCCTAGAATATTACGATTTCCACTTCTGCTAATAGTTGTTTGGTTAATACCAACTCCACTAGATGAAGTTGATGTTTCCATATTTGGGCGGTTAAGAACTTCGCCAACTTTAGAAAGAGAACCCAGTACAAAGGTAGTAGCATCACGAGAAACAATTTCCGAGTTTTTATTTCCTGATTTGGATGCCATTAAAGCTTGACCGTTATTACCTCGTAAAGTAATTGCTCCTTCTGGCAAAATGTATTCCTGTCCGTCCATTATTAAGCGAGATACTTTAACAACCGCTACTCCTGAAGCTGATACGCGCTCGATAGTAGCAACAATCTCAGAACCAGAGGGGACAGAGATAGAACCGTCACTATCTGTCAAAGGTTGTGTTAGTTGAACTACAAATTGTTCGGTATCAGCATTTCCCTCTTTACCAAACCAAATCGCAGGTGAAATTAACTTTCCTGTAGCTTTACTCCCTACCATCAACCGCCGTGACTGGGTGCTAGTTAGGAAAGTTTGTTCTTCAGCCAAATTCATCTGCTCGTCAAATTCCTTAAATTCTTGTTCATTCGTTCTTGCAAGAGTTTTTTGGAAATTTGTATAAGAAGAATTACTAAATTGAGATGGAATATTACTAAGGATGTTTTGCTCCTCAACTGAATTGACTGCGAGCGAGTTTTGATCGATTTGGTTTTCTTCAGTAGAAGCGATCGCGAGATCGCTATTTACAGGAAATAAAGGCGCTGTCGGTTTCGTAGGAAATGGTACTTCCAAAGAAGACGATGGTATTGCACTTCCAGATGCCAACATTGCACTAGAGTTTGGAGCGACATTATCTGTTTCTGGCTCGGAGGGAAATGGTACAACACTAGATGGCTGACTGGATACCACTTTTGTAGCGCGCGGCATTACTAAAGTCGGCGTTGTCTTCACAAGATTTGTTTCCTGTCCTTGTGCCACAACTGTCTGCGTTTGGGAGTTGTTTGATTGCACTTCATTAATGCCATAACTCCCCAACTTGCTCATAGCTTGCCATTCAGCTACAGGATCAAAATTGTTTGTTGTTCGCACACTCTTCTTGGGCTGAACTTTGACAGCTAACTGCTTGGCAGCCGTAGGTTGTACTTTGGGTGCTTCTGCACGAGATACAGTTGTAGTTGTACGAAGACGCGCTGGCATCGAACGTTGTGCTACAGTCACGTTACGCACAGGGGAAATACGACGCGGTGATGCTGAGTAACCAGAATATCGTGGTGGTGGAACTGTTGATGTCTTTGGCGTATTAGCTGTAGTAGTCTTGGTAGTAGCAACTTCTTTTGAGGGAGTTTCAACTTTCGCAACATTAGTTTTAGGGCGATTAACTTTCTCAACTGCCTTTAATTGCTCCTCTTGTTTTGCTAAAGCAACTTGTGTTTTCAAATTACCCACTTCTTCATTAGGTTCTAGCGTTGGTGTAGGGCTGGGGGTTGGTGATGGGCTAGAATTTTCTGTTACTACTGGACGAGAAGATTTTGATGTAATAACACTAGATAAAAATGCACCAGCAGAGATAAAAACTACAAACAAAGCAGTGCCAACTAGACCAATTTTAGAAAAGGGGTTGTTGGAAAAACTTGGTTCTGTTTTAGAGGCAACTGGATCTTCAAATAATTCATTTTGTGAAATTACATTGCCTTGTAAGTTACTTTCTGCATTTGCGTATTCAGTTGTATAATTTTCATCTCCATCTGGATAAACAGGGAGACGCGAATCATCTACATCTTGAAACCCTACCATCTCAGCTAACTGTTGCTCAGTTAGAAAATGCCATGAAATTGAAGATTCATGTTCTTTATTACTGTTGGTGTTAGCGTTAATTTCTTCATTACCATTATTATAAAAATTACTTGGGACACTCATTACATATTCTCCTGTTTTAAATCACGAATTCCGTAAATCTCTAAACCACTAGAACGCACTTTATGAATCAGCGCAGCTACTCCATTGGTAGCAAATGGAGGTACTTCCACTGCTTGCACAAATATTTCTTTGTTAAACGGAATTACTTCCCCTAAATTGCTACCCTTGTCGAATACCATCAAGTTAGCCACCATTGCCACCTTCCACTTTCCCGATGCAATTTGTTGAGGTGGGCGCACTTCTAACGGCACTAAAGCTACCTGTGTTGACCCAACAAACACGCCTTGAGGTATTAATTGAGCTACCTTTTGTAAAAACTCTTTGCGAAAATCCTCACTTAAAGCAAAACCTGCTTGCCATGCAGATGTAGTTACTCTGCCTTTCACACCAACTTTAGTATTAAGATTAATTCCTGGATCGACACTAGGTTTTGTTGTTTCTTTCTCAGCTTTAGTTGTTGTAATAGTGCCTGACCAATTCATAATCGCAGTCATGGTTTTTACAACAAAATATGAGACTACTTGGGGAGTACGTTCTTTGTTACCCAAAGCTGTTACTGCAACTGTTTCGCCATCTGATAATTGCACTAAAGAAGGTGGATCTTTTCTTGCTAAGTTTGAGAATGCACCATACTGTAAAAGCAAAATCAAAAAGATGACAATATGTAATCCCAAACTTCCTAGTACAAATAAACCTAAAATGTCACCTTGTGAATAGTTGGAATTATTGTTTCCTAGAAAATTTAACCGCTTTTCTGCTCCTGAATTTCTTAAATTATTTAACTTTTTCATATTTTTGTTCCCAGTTGGATATCGGTTTTCATTGGGACAATTTGGGCTGTATATTCTCCCCCTGCCCTCTGCCCTTACTAGCTTCTTCTAGTCGGTAAAACAGAACTTAATCCAAATTGAGCTATCGAACTAAAACTATTGAAGACAGCCATACCAGCACCTCCTGCTAACACTAACGACAATATCGGAGCTAAAAGTCCTACAACAAAAGGAAATACTAAAGAACTAATAGGTTTAAATGTGCCTGGTTCGCCAGTTGCAGTTTCAGCATTAGTCACTAAAGTAGCAACCAACCCCACCACGATATTGAAAGAAAGTTTGACCATTCCTACTGAATAAAAACCAGTTAACCAAGCAAAAATTGCTTTTTGACCAACCGGAAGTAAAGAACCACCTACTGCTAAAGGCCCTAAAAGAGCAGTCAGAAGCAAACTAATTTCAACAACCCATTGAAATCCAATAGCCATAGCCATTAATATCCCTCTAATAGCGTGTTCTAAAGGATTGGTATTCAAAAAATTAGACAATTGTTGAAATGTCTCAAAAATTTGGTTAGGAAAGTTTTGAGAGTTTTGTGTTTGTTGTGCTGTATTAATTGCATTCTCTACACAGGTAGTTTGCTGCTGTAAATCGGGCAGAGATTGACAATTAGTTAAAAGAGCTTGTAGTTCGCTACTTGCTTGATCTTGAGCTAATACTCCAGCAACAGCATCTTGGAGAACTAAAGATGCGGTAGTAGAATTTAAAAGATTTTGATTGACAACATTAATAACATTTCTCAATCCATAAGTCCCCTCTTTTAAGATCATGCCATTATTAGCTAAAAGAGTAACAACTATAATTGGCCAAATTAACTCCGAAATAGCACGGGAGTCTTCACCGTCAATCAAAGCCTTTGCCCACTGCACTAGAAAAATCATTAAAGTCCCAACTGCAAAAAACAATCCTAACTGTGTAATTGCTTCATACAAACCACCGTTTAAAACATCTTGCCAAAGTTGATTAGTTGCTTTTTGAATAGCTTCACTTGCTAAAGCAGCATTAGAAGTAATTTGAGAAGCAGCATTAGGTAAATCTGGTGCTGGAACCACATCCATCAATATAGAGGGATGGAATAATATCCAAGTGAATGACATAATAAACGGTGGTTAATAGGAATACTTCAGAAGTTAGAAATTAATTTTTTCTAACTTTGAAGCTTTTTAATTATCAAAACAATTTAATAGCGGAGGAGAGATAGCGATTTCTCAGTGCTGGCCCAATTTGCTCAGTTGCTTGTCTATAGCGACGTTCCGCATCATCATTCAATAAATGACGAGTAGATAGCTCTGTTTGTAAAGCATCGTTGATTTGCATCTGTTTTTGGGTAGCGCCTAAATCTGCCATAATTGATGCTAAATTAGAGCTTTGTAAGATTTGGCACTTCATCACATTCTGGGTAATTACTTCTCCTTGACAAGCTGTTGCTATTTCTCCAGATTGTTTAGCTGCGCCGTAAACCATTTCTAACTGTTGTTTAGTGCGTGCTTGGGCGTTTGAACCTAATGCAGATGACTGAGCGTTAGAACTAGCAACTTCAGCAGTTATTGTATTAGCAGCATCAACAGGTGCATAAGGTAGAAATTTGCTGTTCGGATCTGTTTCAATTTTTAAACGGGATTCTTTGACATCAGGTAATCCTAAAACTCCTTTAGCTTGTTCTACAACTTGTTTAACATCAGTACCAAGAGCTACAGAAATAGAGCCGAATTTTAAATTTGCTACTTTTTCAAATTGCTCCAGCCAATTATCTATCTGCTGATTGATTGGATTTATGTATGGTGACAAGGGATTAGTTAAATAATCTAAATTATCTAAGCTAAAAGTTGGTAAAGAAGCACGTGCTGTTTGTGAAAATGTAGCAATTTGTATGGCAATAGCACTATTGAAGATTACTGATTTAAGAAGTAATAGTTTGCTCCGCTTCATGGTGATTTTACCTTTTAATAAGTTTTTGGAAGTTGCAGTGGCTATAAGTTGTAGATAAGTAAGGTAGAAAAACTTGAATTTGTTTGTAACAAACAGCTTTTGTAGACATTAAGAAGCCCTGATATTAGCTACTAACTCTTTGGCATATTCAGCAATAGCTAACAATTTGTTAGCTGGATGGCGACATAATGCTACCGTCCGAGCAGCTTGTTCATGAGGATTATTTGCTACCGTTGCCAACAACTCATAGCTGGGGTAAAAACGGGCGTAAGTATATACGCCGTTGTCATCTAGCAACCATTGAGAGTAAATACCCTCTTTTTTAGGGAAGAAACTTTCTGTAGCGTTTTTAGCAATAATTTCTCTGGGATATTTCAAAATATCGACAAAACTATCAATGGCTGTAGGTTGAATGCGACCTACCAGTCTGGTAGTGAGGTTAGAGAAGATATTTGCTCCACTAGGTGAAGTAGCGATCGCATTTGGTGCTTGGGCTGATATAGCGAGTCTAAATGATTTGTGAAAAAGCATTATATTTCCCAAGATTAGGAAAAGTAAAAAGTTTCAGATCAGCAAACATCTGAAAAAGACGTTTAACGATGTTGAAGCTTTTGCCAAATCTATAAAATCTTCTCAGT
>DATNQB010000006.1 GCA_036702875.1 Oculatellaceae cyanobacterium
TAGATATTTTTCTTTCATGCACTAAAGATGTTTGCGAGTTAATGAGATTAAAGCCAAATAAAAGCTTAAATTTTTACAGAGGTTTAAAAGCTGCATCCCTTATTCAGTCTTGTCTTTGACGGGGTTGTCACCCCGTCAATAGCGGGACTTGAACAAAGTTCAAGCCCAAACAAACCCTAAACGCTTTAGATGTAAAGCAAATACGTCTGTGTTCTCCTGTAGCCAACCTACAAAACGATAAGATATAGCTGTTCTAAAGGCAGATAAAGCTTCAGTAAATGTATTTAAAGGTTTATTAGCCCAGCGCCGTCTTAATCCTCCAGTCAATTGTTGCCAAATAATAAAACTATAGGCACAGAAAACTAAGATTAAATGTCGATGAAGACTTTTGATACTTCTTGCCTGATACTCCTTTAAACCTAACCATCCTTTCGCTTCACGATAAAATACTTCAACCCAATTTCTTTGGGAGTAAGTTGTAATTATCCATTCACAAGTAGCTTTTTCTGGGATAACATTAGTAATCAGATAACTAACATCTGTCGCCTCAGATAAATTAGCAGCATTCATAACGATAGCTACTGTCCTAGTCTCATCTAAAGCTGATATTTCTACTTCTACTGTTGCTACCCATACTGTTCTTGGAATTTCTAGTTGTAATTGGATGGCTGTAAACGCCTCTTGTTTCAACCTTTTAGCTAAATCATCTAATCGTGTATTTACTTTTTCTTTGCCAGATTGCAGTTGACAAACAACCTTCCTATTTTTGGCTAATCCAGCTATGTATTTTAATTGCAAACTGTGGTAAACCACACCGGAGCGCGTTATTTGACATCTGTGTGAGGTTCTTTCGCTCACTTTCACCTAATAATCCACCTACATAGTGCCTAAACCCTTTTTTTTGGGCTTGATTGCTCAAAACATCATCAAACCTACTACACCATTTTTCAAAGCATGGTGGCATGGCTGAGGGAGTTGTTTCCTTCATAGGGATTCCTCCACGTGGAATCTTTACGCTCTCTAAATTATAAGCGTTTTATTTGGTGTTGTTTGTTTAAGTCCCGTTAGCTAAACCAACTACGAACGAACTAATTGATCTGAAATTGTTTTAATTGATTGGGTGGGACTGCCCCATGTTCTGTAATAATTGCTGCTATTAATTCAGCAGGGGTAACATCAAAAGCTGGGTTGTAAAATTCCACGCCAGTTGGACAAATAACAGTATCGCCAACTTGGTAAATTTCCGAGGGATGACGTTCTTCAATGGGAATTTTGTTGCCGTTATCTAATTCAAAATCAATTGTAGATAAAGGTGCAGCAACGAAAAAAGGAATATTATGAGCCTGAGCAACAATTGCTAAACTATATGTGCCTATTTTATTAGCAGTATCACCATTAGCGGCAATGCGATCGGCACCTACAACGACAGCATCAATTAAACCTTGCTTCATGCAATGAGCCGCCATATTATCGGTAATTACTGTAACAGGAATTCCTTCTTGTACACATTCCCAAGATGTTAATCTAGCTCCTTGCAAGCGGGGGCGGGTTTCATCAGCATAAACCCTTGCCAGACGCTCTGCACGCCAAGCAGAACGCACAACACCCAATGCAGTACCATAACCAGCAGTGGCTAATGCTCCAGCGTTGCAGTGAGTTAGAAGGCACAGTTTATCTGGTTTGTTGGGTAAAACTTTTAGTCCTGCATCGCCGATCGCTTGACAAGTTTGTATATCTTCAGCGTTGATTTTTTTAGCAGTTTCCAGCATTACCTGCTTAAGATAGTCTACTGCTCCTAGAGTTTCAGATGCAGTTTTTTGCATCCGCGCGATCGCCCAAAACAAATTAACTGCTGTCGGACGAGTTTGCCGTAACATCTGGGCAACTTGTTCAAGACGAGTTAAAAACTCATCTCGTTGATCTGTTTCAATTTCCCGCGCCCCCAAATACATCCCATAAGCTGCTGCAACCCCAATTGCTGGCGCACCTCTGACAATCATAGTTTTAATCGCTTGCGCCATATCTTCGCTGCGACTAATTTCTACAAATGTATACTCGGTTGGCAATTTGTTTTGATCGATCAGTAAAACCCGATCTTCTTTCCAAATAACGGGATATACCTGATTTGTACTAAGTGTAATCATAATCAATTATCAATTATAAATTAACAATTATCAGTTATTAATGAACTGATAATTGTTAACTAATTTAATGCTTGGTGGACTGTGGTTGTGACAAGTTGGTTTTAAGTACCTACAGCAGATAATTGTTGGCTAAAGAAAGCTGTTCTTACTCGATCAGCAATTTGAGCAGGCGTTAAACCTAAAGCTGCTATAGACTCTTCTGGTGTAGCATGATCTACTAATATATCGGGTACACCTATACGCTGGAGAGGAACGAGAACATTGTTATCTAGTAAGCTTTCTGCGATCGCAGAACCAAAGCCACCTATTAAACAACCTTCTTCTAAAGTAACAACCTTACCTATTTTTTGGGCTAGAGGTAAAATTAACTCTGTATCCAAAGGTTTAGCAAAGCGGGCATTAACTACAGTAGCTTCAATTCCATGTTCGCTCAATAATTCGGCAGCTTGCATTGTTGGGTAAACCATCGATCCATATCCCAACATTAATACATCATCGCCCTGGCGCAGAATTTCCGCTTTACCTATAGGTAATGTTTCCCATCCTTCCTCCATTAACGGGACACCGTAACCGTTGCCACGAGGATAACGTAGGGCAATGGGGCCATCGGTGTACTCAATACCTGTGACGAGCATTTGTTGAAGTTCGGCTTCATCTTTGGGAGCCATTAGCACTATATTAGGAATGCAACGTAGGTAGGCAATATCATACATTCCTTGGTGAGTAGGGCCATCTGCGCCGACAATTCCAGCCCGATCCATACAGAAGAAAACAGGCAAGTTTTGGATGCAAACATCGTGGATTATTTGATCGAAGCCACGTTGTAGGAAAGTAGAATAAATTGCTGCTAAGGGGCGCATTCCTTCACAAGCTAAACCAGCAGCTAAGGTAACGGCGTGTTGTTCAGCAATACCAACATCAATATATTGCTTTGGTAGTTTGGCTTGGAATTTATCTAAACCTGTGCCAGTTGCCATTGCTGCGGTGATGGCAACAATTTTGGGATTTTCTTCTGCCAGTTTAATTAAAGTTTCCGCAAAAACTTTAGAGTAGCTGGGAGGTTTTGGTTTGCTAGATGGGTTTGGTTTGCCAGTGGCGAGGTTGAAGGGAGATTGAGCGTGATAACCGACTTGATCTTGTTCAGCGATCGCATAGCCTTTACCTTTTACTGTTACCACATGAACTAATACAGGCCCTGTGATTGTATGTGCTTGCTTAAAGGTGTTAATTAGTTCTTCTAAGTTATGACCATCTACAGGCCCCATATAGGTAAAGCCGAGTTCTTCAAATACTGCCCCTACCTTTGGAACGGCTAAACGTTTCATCCCTTCTTTGACTCGCTCTAGTTCTGGGGTCAAAGACTCGCCGACAAAGGGGATGTGTTTAAATTGTTCCTCTAAATTATCTTTGAGAAACTGTACTGGGGCGCTAAGGCGCATTTTATTTAAATATCGCGGAATTGCGCCGACGTTGGGCGAAATTGACATTTCATTGTCGTTCAACACCACCAGCAACTTTGTTTTCGGCAAATGTCCTGCGTGGTTAATTGCTTCTAATGCCATACCGCCAGTCAGTGCGCCATCCCCAATGACTGCTACGGATTTAAATTTTTCTCCTTTAAGCTCTCCAGCAAGTGCCATCCCTAATGCTGCGGAAATGCTCGTAGAAGCGTGACCAGCACCAAAATGGTCAAATTTGCTTTCACACCGTTTTAAGTAACCTGCAACACCGTCTTTTTGCCGGATAGTGTGGAAGCGATCGTAACGTCCAGTAACTAACTTGTGCGGATAAGCCTGGTGTCCGACATCCCAGATTACCTTGTCGCGATCCAAATCGAGAGTCTGGTATAAAGCTAAAGTTAACTCAACAACACCCAATCCTGGCCCCAAGTGTCCGCCGCTTGTGGCTACGGTTTGAAGATGCTTTTCGCGTATTTGACGGGCAATTTGCTCAAGTTGACGAATTGACAAACCGTGCAACTGATTGGGATGTTTTATTTCACTTAGGTGCATGCCTTTCTTATCCTATGGGCGGCTATCGGATTTTATTAAGGTATCAGCAAAAGTATCTGGCTTCGCGCTTGGCACAGCTTTGGCACTAGAAGCAAGATGGCACTCGTGCTGATTGCTTTCATCTTTTACACTTTAAGGGATTTAATGGTTCTAATAACCATTGGCTATAGAATTGTTCCTATTGCTAAGTTATATAAAATAACTATCAAAAATCATCTAGTTGATCTAGTTGATCGCGATTGGCAAATTCTGAGGGAGGGCGATCGCTACTCCAACCCCACCAAGCACAACCACAGTGGCATTCGTAAAATTCTTGCCACTTGCGGCGATAATCATCTGTAATTACGGGCGATCGCCGATTTATCCACACCCGCAATGCCTCTGTAACACTTGAACGACACTTAGGGCAGCAAAATTCTGTCGCATGAGTGGCAGACTCGATCCATTGGGGCGGGTTAGGGCTAAAAGCATCCATCGTTTTATAATTCCTATCAATAAGCCATCTTGACCAGCAATTGCTCTGAAAAACACTTCCTCAAGTGACTCTTTCAGTGTATAAAAATCTTAAATTTAGCTACATTTGTTATTCTCTGCCTATTGTAGGGCTGCGGTAGTTTTGTCGCACGTATTTTTGAGTTATTGTCTTGGGTGTATTCTGCCATCTTTCTTGAGGTAGGGATCAAGCTACTAATTAGTTAATGTTCCATCACAAGAAACTGGTAAGCATTCATTAAATTAAGGACTACGCTTATGGTTATTCCATATTTGTTGAATATCATCTCGTTTTTGGGCATCTTTGGGTTGTGTGCGATCGCTTGGTTATTTTCTGAACACAGGCGAATTATTCCCTGGAGAGTGATTATCTGGGGGATTGGTTTACAACTCGTACTAGGATTCTTAGTCTTTCAATTTCCCTATACTAGAGCAGCCTTAGCAGGTTTTAGTAGCTTATTAGACAGTGTATTTGCTGCTGCTGACACAGGGGCGCGATTTGTCTTTGGCAGAAATATTGTTCCTCTCCCAGGAGAAATTCCAGCAGTTAATCTTGGTTATATATTTGCATTTCGAGCATTGCCAACTGTGATTTTTTTCTCAGGTTTGATGGCATTGCTATATAACATTGGCGTAATTCAAGTAATTACTAATATCTTTGCTAAAATTTTCTACAGAACAATGGGCTTAAGTGGAGCAGAAGCCCTTAGTGGTGCCGCAAATATTTTTGTAGGAATTGAAGCAGCGATTGTCGTAAAGCCTTTTTTAGCTAAAATGACCCGCAGTGAATTAGCTGCTATTTTAGCTTGTTGTTTTGGTACTGCTGCTTCTTCAACTCTAGCAATTTATGTAAGTTTTTTAAAACCTGTTTTTCCCAATATTTTAGGGCATTTAGTATCAGCATCAATTATTGCTATTCCTGCTTGTTTTGTACTTGCAAAAATCTTAGTTCCTGAAACAACAGTTCCCCTGACGGCAGGCGGAATTCCTACAGAAGAAAGTGCTAAAACTAAAACTTACGACGATCAAGATGAGTTTGAAGAGTATTTTGAAGATGAGCAAGAAATTAAACAAGAAACAGTTGCCGGAGAACCAATAGAGCGGGTTAGCCCATTAGATGCTGCAATTGTGGGAGCCTTAGATGGCGTGAAAATGGCAGTTTCAATTGCAGCAGTACTAATTTTAATTTTAGGATTAGTTTCTTTAGTTAATCAATTTTTTGGTTGGTTAGCTGGTTTACCTAGCCCAGTGGGTGACTTTTTTAAAGTTGTAACATTGCAAAATATTGAAGGTGCTTTATTTTTACCGTTTACATTTCTTACCGGAGTTTCTTTAGACTGGAATGAATTGTGGCAATCTTCGGTAATTATTGGGCGGAGATTATTAGAAACAGCAATTCCACCTTATCAAGAATTAGGTAGAGCAGGAGCGGCAGGAGAATTAAGCGATCGCGCAGTATTAATTATTAGCTACGCCCTATCAGGATTTGCTCACTTAGCCTCAGTTGGTATTTTTGTTGGTGGTACAATTGCCTTAATTCCTTCACGCCGTAAAGATATTTCAGAACTAGGTTGGAAAGCTTTATTTATTGGGACTTTAGCAACATTAATGATTGCTTGTGTAGCGGGTGTATATGATACTGGTGAGGCGAGTATTTTGGGTGAAAAAACTGCGCCTGCTAGTATTACTGCACCACAACCCAGCCCAACGGCATCGCCCTCTCCAACAGCAACTAAAAGCCCAGTTGCAGCGCCAACCACAACTAAAACTAGCCCAGCGGCAAAACCTAAACAAAATGTACCGAAGCCTGCAACACCTAAACCAGAACCAAGTAGTGTTGCTCCCAAACCTTCTGGCGTTGCTAAACCGGCTCCACAACCAAAAGCTTCTCCATCTCGTTAACTACTAAACATCTTCAGAAATGAATGTAGAGACTCCCTATGGCTAGTCTCTACATGGTTTTAAGGGTTACTCGTTCACAGCTTGAACCTGGGAACTATGCTTGGAGGCAGAGCCTCCCCATAATTTAAATTTCTCTCATCTTCCCCAGGTTTTAGGTGTATTCACTGATGAATATTGCCAAGAGCGTAAATTAGTGTAAAGTTTTGAAAGTTGATCCACACCAGCAAATTCATAAACATTAATTCAATAATTTACAAAGCTGGCAGAACCTCACTAAAAACGGAAGGCATGAGAGCAATTAGTTTAGTTTTACAAAAAGCCATCAAGGCAAGCACTTTAGCTTCTACGGCTTTTTCTTTAATCGTCCTGTCAAATGGGATGTCACCAAAAGCGATCGCCCAAACAGTGTATGAAACACCTGTAACTAATACATCTCATCCTAGTTTTCAAGTTATTCCAGTTCCACAACCAGAACATCCTCAAAACAGTAGTTTCTACTCATCCCCGAATTTAACCGACAGCATACTAACTACACCAGAAGTTAGGGCATTTCTAGATGTAATTAGTATGGCTGAGACAGGGACTATTGATCCTAGTAGCTACTCAACCTTGGTTTTTAACGGCTCATTTAGCGACTTTTCTACCCATCCTAAAGTCAAACAATGTAGTGCAATACGTGGCAGACGCATCTGTTCTACTGCCGCAGGTCGCTATCAGATTATGGACTTTAACTGGGATTATTTAGCTCCCAGACTACAATTACCCGATTTCTCTCCAGAATCGCAAGATAGGATGGCGCTCTACTTTATCGAACGTAAGGGAGCAATGGCAGATATTCTTGCGAGAAGATTTGAAAAAGCTGCCTGTAAGGTAGGCACTGTCTGGGCAAGCATACCACCACCATGTAATCGCTATGGGCAAAGCCACCTCAAGATGGCTCAACTTCGACAAATGTATGATGAACGCCTGAAATTTTACACAGAAGGGCAATAATTTCTAATTTCTAGTGATTTGCTTAAATACTAACTTAAAGAGGCAGGGGAAAACAAGGCAGCGAAAAAAGAAACAAACTTTATTTCCCTGCTAGACTTGGTTACAAGCGCTTACCTTCTGCCTTATGGCGCTGTAGATAAATATAGGTGGGATGCCAGAATAGCAATTGTTACAACCCACCTGGAGAATTATTGATGAGTGACCAAAAAAATATTCTGATAGTTGTTACCAACCACAACCAAATTGATGCAGAACATCCTACAGGATTGTGGTTTGAAGAGTTTGGGATTCCTTATCAAATTTTTCGTCAGCAGACTTATCAAGTCACGATTGCTAGTCCTAAAGGTGGACAAGCTCCCATTGATCCACGTAGCCAACCAACAGCCGAGCAAGCAGAAGAGTATCGTGAAGCACTGCAAGCTTTAGAGTTTACAGAACCTTTAAATAGCATTAATTTAGATAACTTTGATGCTGTCTTTTTCCCTGGTGGTCATGGAACTATGTATGATTTACCCAATACTGAGGTAGGTCAGGTTGTCAGTAAATTTTTTGATGCTCAAAAAGTAGTAGCAGCAGTTTGTCATGGCCCTGCTGCATTCGCACAAGCAATGTCTGCTGATGGTACGCCAATTGTTAAAGGACGTAAGGTAACTGGTTTTACTAATTCCGAGGAGCAGGAAGTGCAGTTAGATAAATTAATGCCATTTCTGCTGGAATCAAAGTTGCGCGAACTAGGTGGTGAATTTATTTCCACAGCTAACTGGAGCGAACATATTGTTGTAGATGGAAAGTTGATTACAGGTCAGAATCCACAGTCAAGCGCTAAAACGGCTCAAGCTGTAATTGATGCTCTTATCAATTAATAATGACCTATGATCGGGAATGAAGAGCGTTTATTTCAACCCAGCTACTTATCTTGATGATGTCTTCTGCAAATAAACTGCGACAAATTCTTGAACGTCCTGGGATTTTAGTGCTTCCAGGTGTGTATGATTGCCTCAGTGCTAAACTTGCTGAACAAGTTGGCTTTGAGGCGGTATTTACTAGCGGGTTTGGAATTTCTGCTTCAACTCTTGGTAAGCCGGATTATGGTTTTTTAACTGCTACAGAAACGCTGTACAGTGTTGGGCGGATGGCTCAGTCAGTTAGCATTCCGTTAGTTGCTGATTTGGATACAGGTTATGGTAATCCGTTGAATGTGATCCGCACTGTAGCTGAGGCTGTGCAATTAGGTGTCGCAGGGATTATTTTAGAAGATCAAGAATGGCCTAAAAGATGTGGTCATTATGAAGGTAAGCGCGTTATCTCGACAGCAGAACAGGTAGAGAAAATTCGGGCGGCGGTGCAGGCGCGGGGTGAAAGTAATTTAATAATTATTGGTCGCACTGATGCGCGATCGCCTTTAGGTTTATCTGAAGCGATCGCTCGTGGTAAAGCTTATTATGAAGCTGGCGCAGATGTGTTGTTTGTGGAAGCGCCCCAGTCAGTTGATGAGTTAAGGGCGATCGCCACAGCTTTCCCAGATGTACCTTTGTTTGCTAATATTATTGAAGGTGGCAAAACTCCACAGTTAACTGGTGCTGAGTTAGAAAAATTAGGCTTTAAAATTGCCGTTTTCCCATTATCAGGTTTGTTTGCAGCTACACAAGCGATCGCAGCTTGTTTCCGTCAACTTAAAGAACATGGAACTACATCTGGGTTCAACAAGTTAGTAGATTTCCATGAATTTGAGCAAATTATTGATATTCCTAAATATCGTCAATTAGAACAACAATTTCAAAGTAAATGAGGATTATTAAGGTAAGAAAAATTTATTTTAATGCCGGGTGTAGAGTTATAAATAATCTAAAATAATATTTAGTTGACATTAACAATACTTACTCCTATTTTCAATTCATCTGATATTTTTCTATTGAATAGAATGAATTGTGGGTGGAGGTTGTATTGTTATTAGTAAATTAATAAAACGTAATAATTCAGCCGTCAGATGACTACTAATTGATGTGCAAGTTACAGCTATTATTTAACCGCTAGTGGTTATATAGCAACTGCCAAGGCGCTTAGGGCAAGTTTTAGAGTTCAAACCAATACAGTGCAAGCTGTTTAAAAAGCTAATTGCTAAAAGCTAACTGCTATATATTTTAAAGTTAAAATTTTTAGTAGTTATAATAGTTGCCTGAACACTTGTATTATCCTAGTAAACTGACGGCTAATACGCGAAAAGCTAAAGGCTTACAAAAAAACTGAAAAAGTTATCCAAAGGTGTAATAAGTGCCAGTTAAAATTATTAATCCAATACAAGACCTGACTGTTGTAAACAACGCAGCAGATAGTAGCATTAACTTATTTAATAGCTTTGACGACCCGTTAACAACTGGAAAAATTGCTAAGTTTGAGTTGTACAACACCAATGCAGCTAATAGTGGCATTACCAATGTAGTATTGTTCGACCAGGAAGGAGAAGGTGCGCCCGAAAGTGTAGAAAACTTTATTAACTACGTTGAGGCGGACGATTATGTTAACTCGATTATTCATCGTTCGATACCTGGTTTTGTTATTCAAGGCGGCGGTTTTACTGTTAATGGTTTAGAACAAGCTTTAGCGGCAACTCCTAATAGTGGCGCGGCAGCAGTTTCCAGCATCGAAACTAATCCCCCTGTAGTCAACGAGTTTTCGTCTCTGCGATCAAATTTGCGTGGCACGCTTGCCTTTGCTAAACTTGGCAACAACCCGAATAGTGCTACTAGCCAGTGGTTCTTTAATTTAGCAAACAACTCAGCCAACCTCGATCAGCAAAATGGCGGGTTTACGGTTTTTGGTCAGGTGCTTTCGGATGAGGATATGGCTGCAGTTGACGATATTGCAGCTTTACCTGCCAGCAATCGCAGTAATTTTTTCAACCAATCCGCTTTCACCAATTTACCGCTCAATTTAAATCAACAGAATCAGACTCTTGATAGCGACGCAGATTTAGTTCGCTACAAAAATATTACTGTCTCTCAAGTTGATGAACTTAACTTTACAGTTGTCAGCAACTCGAACCCTAATTTAGTCAATCCAACGATAACAGATGGAGAATTAATTCTCGATTACCAGCCGTCTCAAAGTGGAAATGCGGAAATTGTTGTACGCGCTACTAACTTGCTTGGGCAGACAGTTGAGGATACTTTTACTGTTACTGTTGATTCAACATCCCCGATAATTGCGATCGCAGCAAGCGACCCTCTAGCAGCCGAAACTGGACTCGACCCTGGAGCCTTTACTATAACTCGTACAGGGGATACCACAAACCCCTTAACGATTCAATATAATATTGCAGGTACAGCAACTAACGGTAGCGATTACGCTCAACTTGCCAATACTGTCGAAATTCCAGCAGGTGAAGATTCAGTTATACTCACTCTCACTCCAGTTGATCAAGCTGATACAGAAGGTAATGAAACCGTTACCTTGCAACTGACTCAGACTGATAATTACAGCTTAGGCTCTGATACAGAAGCAACTGTTACCATCGTTGATAATGAAACTGTTGTAGATACCCTCGTTACGACTAACTCAGACAATCAAGTTAGTAGTTTAGTTTATGACGCAACTGTTGTTGCTGATAGTACTAACATCACTACCAATTTAACTGACAATGTACAAGATTTAGGCACTTCTGCTTACTTTGCTAACTTGATCGGTTTATATGAAGTAGTTGATGCTGATGGTGGTATTGACACAAACGGTGACGGTAATGCTGATTTACTACCAAGCGATCTAGGTTATGCGCGGGCGGCAATCGATCATCGTGTTAATAACTTTACAATTCTGGCAGGGGGATTAGGAGATTCCAGTCTGAATACCACTACAGAAGAGTTTGGCGATGTTCTGCTTAATGGCGGTCGGTTATACGCACCCTTTGTGATCGCTAATGGCGCTAATTTAGGCTTCGACGGATTTATTGCTCATGAAAACGCTGAACAAGATGGCACGTTTAATGACGCGGCTGACTTCTGGGATGATATAGTTGCTTACTTTGCTTTTGGTGCTGCTAACCCAGATAATGCTATACATCTGCAAGATCGTGGCAATAATGTATTTGGGTTTGAAGACTTACCTGCTAACTTGGGAGGCAGTGATAATGATTTCAATGATGCTGTTTTCCGACTGGCATTCTCTGTATAAGTTGTTGGATTAGTGGAAAAGCTGCGATCACAGCATTGATCTAATTAGATCAATGCTGGCATTTAGCTACAGAGAGTTATTTAGGTGGGCGATCTCGCTTCTACTTACTAACAACCACACCATTTCGGCGGGAATCACCAGCCCCAGACATTACTCCCAAATCATCTTTTCTCACAGTATGAACACCACCAAAAAACATATTCATTTCTTGCCATAACGCTATCTGAGTATTAGCAGAAACAGTCAATTTTTCTAATTCTTTTTTTATAAAGCCTGGTTCTATACTAAAAATATTATTTTCCCAATGACATCGAGGACTTTCAACCGCTTGTTCTACAGGCATTTTAAAATCAATTAAATTAGAAACTACTTGTAATATTGCTGTCCGAATTCTGTTAGAACCACCAGAACCCAAAACTATCTCTGGCTGTCCATTTTTCAATACTATTGTCGGTGACATCATCGAAGAAATTCGCTGATTTAATTGCCACTTATGGAAGCCAGTAGGATTTAAATCTTCTTCCCCCAACATATTATTAATCATAATTCCAGTACCAGGAATTACATAACCAGAACCTTCACCATTAGATGTTGTTACTGAAGCAGCATTACCTTCATTATCCATTACACTAATGTGAGTTGTGCTACCCCATTTATTAACGGTTGAACTTAATTCTTGTTGATAACTAGCCAGATGCTCATTAGCTAAGAAATTTTCAGCAATATCTTTTTGATATATATAATCATCATATCCATCAGCTCTAGCTACATTAGTTAAACGCATCACCTCAGCTAATAGTTGTAAATGCTGAGAACTGCCACATTTAATTAAATTTAAATCTATTTTTTCTAATATTTTAAGAGCAAAAGCCATTAAAGTGCTACCAGAACTGGGAGGGGTGTTAGTTAATAAAGTATGACCTCGGTAATTAACTAATAGTGGCGTTCTTTCTATAACTCGATATTCTTTTAAGTCTTCTAGTGTTAAATATCCCCCTTGTTCCTGACAATCTTTCACAATTTGTTTGGCAATTTCTCCTGAATAAAATTCATCTGACCCATTTTGGGCAAAATAGTCTAAACTATTAGCTAAATCTGAGATTACAAAAGTATCACCTTGCTGAAGTAAATTTCCATTAGGTGCATACACTTTACACGCTGCTGGAGATGCTCTAATAATTGGTTCCAAAAGCTGCCAGCAGTAAGCTTGAAATTTATCTACTTTAATACCTGTCTTACCAGAGTAAATAGCAGGTTCAGCAACTACCTTGAAAGGTAATCTACCTAGCTTTTTGTGGATATGAAATACTCCTAACAAGTTTCCTGGCACAGCCATTGAAGCTTTGCCAATATGAAAAGTTTGCCATGCGTCACCAAAATTAACTTCTACTGGAAAAAAATCAAGTTCAGCAGGTGGTTTGTTCTGACGTGGTGTTTGTGTAAAAAAATCAAATAAAATATTTTGCTGCTTATGAGTATGAGCTAACAAAAAACCGCCGCCAGCAGGGGAAGTTAGCATTGGTTCAGCTACAAAAGACATCAAAATTGCAGCTATTGCTGCATCAAAGGCGTTACCACCTAAAGACAGCATTTCTGCACCAGCTTCAGCAGTTTTTTGATGTCCAGCAGCAATTACACCGTGAGTTTTTGCCTTCATTATTTACCAATTCACTACATTATTTAGACTGTCGTTCACAAGTAGTATCATAGTATAATCTGATATTATCTTTTCCTAACCTATAGGACATAAAAAAATTGCGGACACCATCACCTAAACAATAAGTAGACTCCCAAAAACCTTCATGACTACCACCACCATTAGGTAAAGGTATAGGTTGCCAAATAGACGGTTTATAACCAAAAATATAATTGTAAAATTTTACTGCTTCAGGTTGACCGTATTGAAAAAAATTCTGATTCTAAATCAGCATTGCTTACAGCAAGTGCTAACGCACTATATCTGCGGCATAAAAATTTTTGATTGATTTTTGAAATCAACTGTTAAGTTAATTTTATCCAAATAAACACATTGTTTCGCTAAACTTAATAGTTATGATTTAATTACTTATGCGTAGGTTCTAACTCAAGAGGCGCAAGATGGAAGATCAGCATAAAAGTAAAGATGAACTGATCGAGGAATTGGTAGCACTGCGCCAACAAGTTGCACAGTTAGAAACTTTGCTTAACCAGCCTCCGCCATCTCAAGATTTACAACTTAATGAGCAGGTAGAACTCAAAGTTCAAGAGCGTACAGCAATATTATCTCAGGTTAATGAGCAACTTCGCAGTAAAATAGCTGATGGCGCGGCGCGATCGCAACACGAACGTCAGCGCATCGAAGCGGAAGTGAGGGAAAGGCAGAAGCCACTGCAACGACTATTTGATTGTAACTTGGTGGGAGTTGCCTACTGGAATGCTGATGGTTTTATTACCAATGCTAATGATGCTTACCTACATTCGGCTGGCTATACCCGTGAAGAGTTTAACTTATTAGGGCAAATCAGTTGGCGTGAACTAACTCCTCCAGAATACAAGTATTTAGATGATCGAGCGATCGCAGAAGCTAGAACAACTGGAGTTTCTAATATTTACGAGAAAGAATATATTCATCGAGACGGTAAACGAGTACCAATTGTCTTGGGTATAGCACTCTTAAATGATTCTCATAGTAACGGCGTAGCTTTTGTACTAGACATCACACATCGTAAGCAAACTGAAGAAGCACTGCGAATCAGTGAAGCTAAGTTTAGAAGATTATTTGAATCTAATGTAATTGGAATCTTTTTTCCAGAACGCGATGGCAATATCGCTGACGCTAACGATGCTTTTTTGCAAATTATCGGGTACACAAGAGAAGAATTGCTGGCAGGAAAAGTGCGTTGGGATCTCCTCACTCCACCAGAATATGCTTATTTAGATCAGATAGCAATTGAAGAACATCAACAATCTGGTTGTAATACTCCTTACGAAAAGGTTTATATTCGTGCTGATGGTAGCTATGTACCTGTGCTAATTGCAGGAGCAACTTTAGAAGAACATCCCGATAAAGGTATCGCTTTAGCACTCGATTTAACACAGCGCAAGCAAGCCGAGGAAGCAAGAGACAAAGCTTTAGCTGAAACAGAAGCAGCAAGAGCAGAGTTACAGCGAGTGTTTATGCAAGCTCCAGCGATGATTCAAGTGTCGCGTGGGTCAAATCATGTAATTGAAATAGCAAACCCTTTGTATATGCAGGTTGCGGGTAAGCGCGAACTGATTGGCAAATCCAGCCGTGAAGCGTTTCCAGAATTTGAAGGACAAGGCTTTTTTGAGTTGTTAGATCAAGTATATGCAACGGGTAAACCCTTTGTTGGTAACGAGATGAAGGCGATGTTTGATCGCAATGATGATGGAGTTTTGGAGGAGAGCTTTTGGAATTTTGTCTATCAACCTTTAGTTGATAGTGATGGTAAGGTTTATGGAATTATGACTCATGCAGTGGAAGTCACTGAGCAAGTTAGAGCAAGGCAAGAAATTGAAAAGAAAGCAGAAGAATTAGCGTGTCTCACAGCAGCATTAGAACGTACTAACAAAGATTTAGATCAATTTGCTTACGTTGCTTCTCATGATTTAAAAGCACCTTTACGGGGAATTGCTACTTTAGCAGAGTGGGTAGAGGAAGATATTGGAGAACAAATTAGCGATGAATCACGAGAGCATTTGCATTTACTACGTGGGCGCGTATACCGAATGGAAGCTTTAATTAATGGAATTTTACAGTATTCACGGGCAGGGCGTACTGAAGATTTTGAACTATTAAATGTTGCTAATTTGCTCTCGGAAGTAATAGAGCTACTTTCCCCACCTCCACAAGTGGAAATTATAGTTAGCTCAGGAATGCCCACTTTGGTTGGTGAGAAAGTACCATTGCAGCAAGTTTTTATGAACTTTATTAATAATGCAATTAAATATGCTGACAAACCAGATGTTTTGGTACAGGTGAATGTACGTGAGCATGAAAAATATTACGAGTTTTCTGTTACAGATAATGGGCCAGGAATTGCACCTGAGTATCAAGAAAAGATTTGGGGAATTTTTCAGAGACTAGAAGCTAGGGACAAAATCGAGGGAGCAGGTATTGGTTTATCGGTGGTGAAAAAAATTATTGAAAGCCGAGGCGGACGTATAGGGGTTGAGTCTGAACTTGGCGCAGGAGCTACTTTTTATTTTACTTGGCTTAAGAGTTTGCCAGAAGCATTAATAACTTCAGACTGAAGCATAGTTTTTCTAGATTGTTGTCTAAAAAAACGATCGCTAAACCAAGTCTCAAGAGGTCGGAAAGCTCGACAAAATAAGTGAAGTTAGCACCACAGCAGTTTAATATGGCTGCGGCATTATAGGGATATGAACATTAAAGCTTTTAACCGTTACCCAAGTTTTGAAAGACCTATGCTAAACCGTTACTGGCAACCTTTGCGTGAGATGGAAACCCTACGTCGTGACTTCGACCGGATGTTTAATGAATTAGCTGTTCCTGCTAATGGTGGGTCTGTTATTGATTGGACACCTGCGATTGAATTAAAGGATGCTGGAGACAACTTAGTACTGCGTGCTTCTCTACCTGGCATTAATGCTAAAGATATGAACGTTGAAGTAACGCATGAAGCAGTCTTGTTGTCTGGTGAGCATCGTTATGAACAGAAGACAGAAGATAAGAAGTTCTTCAGATCTGAGTTTCAGTACGGCAAGTTTCAACGAGTAATTCCTCTACCTGTAGCCGTTATTAATGACCAAGTGCAGGCTGAATATAAAGATGGCATTCTGACGCTTACTTTGCCTAAAGTAGTTGAAGCTAGAAACAAGGTCGTTAAGATTAATTTGGCTGATGTCAATCAAGCTAATGCTGCCATTTAGTTTCCTGTGCAACAGCGTTTTTGGTTTGGCAGCAACGATTAACTAAATAAGGTATGAATTAAGTAGGGCAAACATTATTGTTTGCCTTACTTTTTATGTTGAAAGCATCCTTCGTATAGAATAGACCTATTGCAAAAATCAAGACTTTTGTTTTTTTATCGCAGATGGACGCAGATGGCGTAGATGTCCAGCCAGATTTTATGGGCTGATGCAAAAGGTCTAATTTTGCGATCGCAAAAAATTTTAGAATTGTGGCAATATCCCTATATATAATCATCAGCCCCGCTTAAAGAAATGCGAGAACTTTATCCTCCAATTGAACCTTACAAAGAAGGAAATTTACAAGTTTCTGATTTACATACAATTGCTTTTGAGGAGTCTGGAAACCCAGAAGGTAAACCGATAGTTGTGTTGCATGGGGGGCCAGGTGGTGGATGTCCACCGTTTTATCGTCAATATTTTGACCCGTCAAAATGGCGAATTGTGATGTTTGATCAACGGGGTTGCGGTAAAAGTACCCCTCACGCGGAATTACGGGAAAATACTACTTGGGATTTGGTTGATGATATTGAGAAACTGCGATCGCATCTCAAAATAGATCAATGGGTTGTTTTTGGTGGTAGTTGGGGAAGTACTTTAAGTTTGGCTTACAGTCAAACTTATCCAGAACGTTGTACTGGGTTGATTTTACGTGGAATATTCATGTTGCGACCAAAGGAGTTGCACTGGTTCTATCAAGAAGGTGCTAGTTATATTTTTCCTGATGCTTGGGAAGAGTATGTTAAACCAATTCCACTGGCTGAACGCGATGATTTTTTAACGGCTTATTACAAACGCTTGACTAGCCTAGATTTGACAGTCAGATTAGAAGCAGCCCGTGCTTGGTCAATTTGGGAAGCTAGTACAAGTAGGCTTTTACCCGATGCAAATTTAATGCAGAAATTTGGCGAGAGTGACTTTGCAGACGCTTTTGCCCGCATAGAATGCCATTATTTTGTCAATCAGGGATTTTTTGAGCCAGAACAATTGCTGTTAAATGTTTCGCGCATTCGCCACATTCCGGCTGTAATTGTGCAAGGGCGTTACGATGTGGTTTGTCCGATGATTTCGGCTTGGGAACTACATCGCGCTTGGTCAGAAGCGGAATTTATTGTAATTCCTGATGCTGGACATTCTATGATGGAAGTAGGAATTCGTACTGCTTTAATTGCAGCTACAGATAAGTTTGCTTTGTAGTCACAGTATGCGATCGCACTCTTGTTAAAATTAATCTCAACGTCCTAACATTCGATTAACTTGAGCTAATGTTAACGGTTTAGGATCAATTTTAACCTGTAGGCTAGGGTCAACTTGTTGTATGCGATCGCGCACAGCTTTTAAACTACTTACTTCCAATAAAACTAAGTTTTTATAAACAGAGTCTTGCGGTAATTCTACGCTCAAAATTAAAGTTTCCAATTTTTCAAGAGCGATAGCGTGTAAAACCTGTTTATAAAACAACTCACGTTTCGATGCTTGAGTTAATGTTAATAAATGCCAGGTGCTTTTTACAGCATCATTTTCGGAATTATTGGCGGTGAGGTTCTGCACGGTATTAGCTATGTTGGATAACGTTCAATAAACTTTTAGAGATGTTTAACATCTCCTCAAAGATAGATTGTGTAGAGTTTTAGAAATGACCCCAATCTATGATAAAGCTATTGAGTACTTTTTGGTTAATAGTTATATTACTTTATTTGATGTGTACAGTAGAACTCTCCAGAAATTAAAAGTGCATTACCTAAAACCCTTGCATAGACGTGCTATGGCGCGTCTCTAAATTTATTTTTGCAAATGTCTAGTAGAGTAAACGTTATCAAGTAATGGCGTTAAAAAAGGGACATCCAAAGACAAAGAATTATGGTACATTTGGCAGATTTAGTAAAATTTTTTGATTTATTTTTCGCTGTTCATCGCTTTGTTGATGACCAAGGCGGGGTATATCGACCATCACAGCGACCTATTCAGCGTTTTGGATTAGCGTTAGAACCTTGGTCAGAATTAACTGTATGGGCAAATACTCACCGCTTAGATGCTTTATTTCTGCATCGACCTTGGAAATTAGAACCTTCCCAGCTACCCCCCGATATTGGTGTAGTTGCTTACCACCTAGCATTTGATGAACGAATGACTTTGGGTTTTAATCCAAGACTTGCAGAAGTGTTAGGAATGTCTAGCCTAGAAATATTAGGTGAAAAAGCAGGTCGTCCAATTGGGATGTTAGGCAAGATTTCTGCAAGCAGTTTTGAGCAATATTCTGGTTATATTAATCAGGTATTTGGTGGACACGATGCTGTTTATCCCTGTGGAGACGAGATCAAATCTGTGGCTGTTGTTGGTGCAATGACTGATGCTTTAGTGCGCGAGGCATCAGAACGTGGTGCTAATCTATACATTACAGGACAATTTAGACAACCAGCAAAGTTAGCTGTAACTGAAACCCAGATAGGTGTAATTGTAGTAGGTCATCGCCGTAGTGAATTATGGGGGTTACGGGCGCTAACTGGGGTAGTGCGCGAACGTTGGTCTGAATTAGAAGTATTTAATGCTCAAAGGTAATTTGCAAAGTATTTAACAAAATTTAGTTATTTAAGGAAGCAAGCGGGACGCTTGCACTACATATAACGTTAATTAATTTTCTTTGGGATCAGATGTAGTGCGGGCAAGATGCCCGCGTACTATGAGACATTCTCCCCCATTAGAGCAGGAGCAATAAGCTGATTCTCAAATATTAGGGCAATCCAAAATCAAGGCTAGTCCGTATAACAAAGGAACCGATGCGAAGCAATAGCTGCTTGATAGTAACTAAATTCGCACTCATTTATAAAGTTGGAAAAAAATATGAATTTCAAAGTACTGTGTTTGATCTCAGGTCTTACCTTAGCTGCTGCTATGCCTGCCTACTCTTCTCCCAATTTGGCAACAAATCCTTTCCAAATTGCTCAAAGTGACCAGTCAAGTGGCGCGATGAATCGTGGAGATGCCATGAGTCCAGAAAATGCTATGAAGCAAGGAGATGCCATGAAGTCAGGAAATGCCATGACTCCAGGCAGCACCATGCTCAAAACTGGTAGCACAGGAGAAGATGTCAGAGTTGTTCAAAAATTTTTAAGACGGAAAGGATTTTACACTGGATCTGTTAATGGAATGTTTGATAATGAGACACGCACAGCAGTTATAAAATTCCAGAATTCTAAAAAGATCAGCCCTACTGGAATTGTTGGGCCTACCACTCGATCTGCCATGATCTAACTTTCTGATAGCTAAAATCTGAAATACTTTTTGCTCAAGGCTTCTAGAAATAAAATTTTGTTAGTTGAGCTTTAGCTCTTGATTCACACCTGAAATAGTTTCTAGAAGCCTTAATTAATAGTAGTTTTAGCGATATTGTGGCATTAAGATAGCTCAATGCTCATAAATTTTCTCCAGATTGGGTTCGCACATTTTTATAGCAACTGAACGAGAGAATATGAGAAAACGTTATATTTTAAAAGCTGGCGCAGCATTTGTGGGCGCGGCATGGTTATCACGTTATTTGCCGGAGAAATCAAGAGTTATGGCTGCTTCAAATAATAATTTTGAAATCAACAAAACTGAAGAAGAGTGGCGTAAAATTTTGACACCAGAACAGTTTTCTGTGTTGCGTAAACACGGCACTGAACGCGCTGGTACTAGCCCCCTCGATCGCGAATATGCTGAGGGTAATTATGTCTGTGCTGGGTGCGATTTACCGCTTTTTACGTCTGAAACTAAATTCAATAGCCGCACTGGTTGGCCCAGTTTTTATGATCCTATTCCAGGTGCGATCGCCACAACTACTGATAGGTCACTTTTTATGAAGAGAGTTGAGGTGCATTGTCATCGCTGTGGCGGTCACTTAGGTCATGTGTTTGACGATGGCCCCGCTCCAACAGGCAAACGGTACTGTATGAACGGTGTTTCTCTAAAATTTATTCCTAGTTAATCAGTTTTAGTATTTGCTCTTTGCAACTATCCATGACGGGGAGTAGCCCCGCCATGAAGATAAAATTATGACTGAAATTGATCGTTTTCAAAGTTATGAGATAAATTATCGGATTTTTTTGTATCAGACGGTACATTCTGAAGAACTCTATTTAGTTTTTCAGAAATATTTAAAATTCTCTGCCTGACTTTCTCCGGGTCAATGTTTATCCAAATATGAAACTTATTAATTTTACCTCCTCACTAGAATCTAGTAAAACAATCCACCCTCAATAATGTAAAAGGTTCTGATAGCAAACTTCTGTCTTAAGTAATGGTTTGGTTGCAATAAAAATAGTTATATTTGGTACATCAAAAATTCCTTTAGTATCAAAAAATTAACATTTTTTTAACTTTATAAGAATCAAAAAGTTAAGGAACCTCCCTGAATAACTTGGTTTGGCGTTTTTTTGAGGAAATTTAGGGAAGTGGGCAGGGGTACAAAAGTTGTCTGTCTTAAGCGGTACAAGTAACTTTTGGCTGAAGTTTGAGTTCAAGGCGATCGCCTGGTCGTGGTTCAATTACTTCCGTAGATAAATTATTTTCTGCTAACAGTGTCCGAAATTCCTCAATACTGCCGATACTTTGAAGTAACTTATTTATGAATCCTTCATAAACTACATCGCCTCCCGCCGCAGTCGGTAGCATTACTTGCGGTTGTAAAATTTGCGCTAATTTTAAAGCACTTTTACCGCCTTTAATAAGTGATCCAACTAACGGTAAAGCTAAGTCTATTAAGGGAGTAATTACAACATCGACTGGTGCAACTTCCTTTAAAGACGGGGGATGAGTACCATGAGGTTCGTAGTATATACTTAAACCTGTGTCTAAATCTTTAATGAGATAACCATTTTCTACAAGTGTTGCTCCCACAAGTGATCCAGGAGTTGCTTTAATTTCTAAGTTTTGATTAAAAGTTAACTTTTCCCAGTGAGCTAGTGCAGTTATCTTTGTATAACCCAATGCTTGCACCACTTTCGCAGCATTAGGAGAAGCTACCACTGGAATATTATGGTCTAACGCCTTTAGGGTTGGCGGATGAGCATGATCCTCCCAACCTTGAGACAGGATAATTAAATCTATATTCTCTGGAATTGGCGGTTGACTAGGATGGGAAGCTTTAAACAACCAATCGAGATTGGCGAATACTAATTCATCTACTAACCAAGGATCAATCAGTACTCGTTTAGAACCAATTTCAATCAACCAACTATTGTTGTCTAACCAGGTAAGGTACATAATGGGTGCGATCGCGTAATCTCTGTTTATATTTTAAGCATTGTTACGATCTGTTAAGCACTCCCAAAATCAATTAACTAGATCCACGTTGAAAAAGATAAAACTAGAAATCTCCTCCTCTCTGTGGACGAGGTAGGGTTTTACGTTTAATTAGGTTGACCTACTTACCAATTATCATTTATGTAAAGTTTAAGGCTTGTATCTTTGAATTTACAATTGATTTGTTATAGATTTTATAATATTTTCTTTCTGAATTAATCTATCTATTGATTTGACTGTTTAGTGGAGAGCCAAGTAGATAACAACAGAAACATAAACCAAGCACTTAAATAACTAAAAGTCAACATCTTGGTTAGGTTTTAAAACTTATTTTAAGAAATAAACTTGTGACAGCAATTATTGCAACATAAAAGTTCTTTTGTGATTGATAAAGTTAAAAAAAATTAATCTAAATCTAACCTAGCTAAAGTTTCTTTAAAATCCTTTTCCAAGTTTCTTGATTTAACTTCATGTTGAAATTCGATTTGTAGTTGTTCTAACTGCTGGTTTTCCACTTGATGTTGAAAGTTTTTTAAGGCTATTTGTAATTTTTCTATGGCATTAGCTAGTTTACTTACTTCCTTTAATAATTCAAGGTTGGAATTCCTTAAATTAACTAGCTGAATAAAATCCTCAACCTCGGTATCGTTAATATCCATACTCATCCCTCACCACATTTATCTGCATCTTAGTTGTTGACAAGGGTATCTACATCTAACAACAGTTAGAATCAGTTTTATTTGAATAATACTAAAGAGGTAGAATTAGTTGTGTAGTTAGTAGTAACAACTGATACAGTAAAATTATCCTATGTCTTTAGATCCACAAGCACAGAAGTTTTTAGAACAAATATCTGAGTTACAATTACCGCCTCTTTCCAGCGCAGAACCAAGGGAAGCAAGAGAATTGCTTGCCAAACTAAAAGGAAAGCAACTGAAACCAGAATTTGTTGCAAGTATCCAAAATCACATTATTAAATCACAGGTGAATATTCCTATCCGAATTTATACACCAAAAGAAAATATTCAGTTACCGATATTGGTTTACCTTCATGGCGGTGGTTGGGTACTTGGTGATTTGGATGGTGTAGATCATATTTGTCGTTCTCTAGCTAATCAAGCGGATTGCATAGTAGTTTCAGTAGATTATCGTCTAGCACCTGAACATAAATTTCCTGCTGCGGTGGAAGATGCTTATGCTGTTACTAATTGGGTAGCTAAAAATGCTGCTGATATTAATGGTGATGAGACTCGCATTGCTATAGCAGGGGATAGCGCGGGTGGAAATATCGCTGCGGCGGTTGCGTTAATGGCGCGGGATAGAGGCGAACCATTACTGGTGTATCAAGTCTTGATCTATCCAACAACCCAATATGGATTTGATACCGAATCTTATCATAAATATGGACAAGGCGATTTTGGATTAAGTAAAGAGGAAATGATTTGGTTTTGGCATCATTATCTCGCAGATGTAGCTGATGGACAAAATGCTTATGCTTCGCCACTATTAGCAAATAATTTAGCTAACTTACCGCCAACTTATATTATTACTGCTGAGTATGATGTGCTACGAGATGAAGCAGAAGCTTATGCAGTTTCTTTGGAATTAGCAGGAGTTCCTGTCAAACTGCAACGATATAATGGCATGATTCATAGTTTTGTAGGTCTATCATTGGTGATAGATCAAGGTAAAAATGCGATCGCAGATATTGCCACTCAGCTAAGTATAATTTTTAAAGAGAATAAATCTCTTGGATAAGTAGATCAGTTTTGTATTTCATCTGCGTGCATCTGCGGTTAATCTGCGTTCTAAAAACTAGATGTTTACCATAAGTCCTGTCAAAGTAGCTATGCAGTAGCTAGAATGCTTTCTACCTGCTTATAGCGATTCCTCTTATGGTACAAGCTCCTACACGCACTGCTACAGATCTTACTACGCTGGCAATTTCATTAATTAAACAAGCTGGTTGTGAATACGGGGATGTGCGCTTTTGCAATTACCGTACACAAAATTTAATGGCACGCGATCGCTCTTTAAGCAACATTTCAGATAATGTTAGCTCAGGTTTTGGTGTACGTGTCCTTCTCGATGGCGCATGGGGGTTTGCTGCTAGTCCTCATAAAACGCTTCAAGAAGTTGAACGCATCGTTGCTTTAGCTGTTGATATTGCTAAAGGTAGTCGCCTATCCCAGCAAACCAAGGTGCAGTTAGTTCCCGTAGCAGCTTATCAAGATACTTATATTACACCGATTGAAATCGATCCGTTTGCAGTAGCTATTACAGAAAAAGCAGATTTACTTCTAAGTTTGAATGAAAAGTTACTCAGTTATAGCGATAAAGGCGTTAAAAAAGCTTATTCTTTCTTGCGTTCTACTCGTGAAGATCAAATATTTGCTTCTACAATTGGTTCCGTAATTCAGCAGACTATATATAGAAATTATCCTGGTTTTGGATGTACTGCGATCGCCAATGGCGATGCTCAAAGTCGCAGCTACGAACGTCCACCTTTAAATATAGGCTACGAACACATTAACCCAGCAGATTTGTTTGCACAAGTAGACCGAGTTGCACAAGAAGCTATAGAAAAAGTCCATGCGCCTAAAAGTCCATCAGGTATTAGGACAAATTTAATTTTAAAACCAACTAATTTATATTTAACTATTCACGAATCAGTTGGTCATCCTACGGAATTAGATCGAGTATATGGTTACGAAGCTAACTTTGCGGGTACAAGCTTTGCAACCACAGATAAATTAGGCAAACTACAATATGCTGCACCCTGGGTAAATTTTAAATGCGATCGCACTTCTACAAACGGACGCGCTACTGTAGGTTATGACGATGAAGGCGTACCCGCACAAGACTGGTATGTAGTTAAAGATGGTATCCTTGTAGATTATCTCACCGACCGCGAAACCGCATATCGCTTAGGTCGTCCTAATAGTAACGGTTGTGCATTTGCTGATAGTTGGAACGCAGTCCCAATGGTGCGTATTCCCAATTTAGGATTAGAACCAGGTGCAGAAAAAGGTAGTCACACCGCCACATTAGCAGAAATGATTGCCGATACAAAAGAAGGCATTTTAATTGATGGTATCGGTAGTTATTCTATTGATCAACAACGCCGTAACTTTCAGTTTGGCGGTGATGCTTTTTGGAAGATAGAAAAAGGCAAAATTGTTGGAATGCTAAAAGATGTAACTTATCATTCCATGACTACAGATTTCTGGAACAGTGTAGATGCAATTGGTGGAGTTTCCGAGTGGGAACAATGGGGAACAGATATCTGTGGGAAAGGAGAACCAATGCAAGTTGCCCAGATGACCCATGCTTGCGTACCTGTGCGAGTACGTGATATTCAAATTGGCGGCGCAAAATAACATAGGGAACAGAGAGGAGAGAGGGGAAAGG
Source organism: Oculatellaceae cyanobacterium (assembly GCA_036702875.1). GTDB lineage: Bacteria > Cyanobacteriota > Cyanobacteriia > Cyanobacteriales > PCC-9333 > Crinalium. The sequence goes on from DATNQB010000006.1 coordinate 25,334, forward strand.
AGGGAGGGGTAAGAAAAATTTTCAGGTTAATGTTTATATCTTTGCGATCTTTGCGTCCTTCCTTGCGCCCTCTGCATTAAAAAAAAATCATGATTCTCACAAAAAACCAATTAATAACTCAAGATCAAGCCTTATCCTTAGTAGATAATGTCATCAAAAAATCCCAAGCTGAAGGCGTATTTGTCAGCTTAAATACAGGAGAAGATGCTCTCAGCCGTTATTCTGAAAATCAAATCAGTCAGAATATTAGCCGTAGCGAATTTAATCTCACAATTACCAGCTACTTTGGTACTAGAAGTGCATCTGCATCTACCACCGAGTATGATGAGGATGCGATCGCATCTACTCTACAACGTTCTGAAGACCTCGCCCGTATTGCCCCAGAAGACCCAGAATGGGTTCCACTTCTAGAACCTCAAACTTACGAACAACGCACCCCCGCCTTTGATCTCGCGACAGCATCACTATCACCTCTAGCAAGAGGAGAAATTATTCAGCGAGTATGTGAATTAAGTGCCAAAGCAGGGGTAGAAGGTTCAGGAACTCTCAGTACAAACACATCTCTACGTTGCATCGGTAACTCTCAAGGTTTACAAGCTGTTAATCAAGGAACAGAAGCTAATTTTAGTTTTACCGCCCGCATTGATGATGGTTCAAGCTGGAGTCAACGAACAGCTTGGGCAATAGATCAATTACCTATTACATCATTAACAGAACAAATAATTGAACGCGCCTTTGCATCACGCCATCCCCATGAAGTTTCTCCAGGTAAATATCCCGTAATTTTTGACAGCGCCGCCTTTGGCGATTTATTATCCTGGGTAATTTTGAACTTAGATGCCCGCGCCGCCGATGAAGGGCGTTCTTTTATGTCCCGCAGTGATGCAATAGGTAGTAACCGTTTGGGTGAACAAATATTTAGCCCATTAGTACAAGTAAACCGCGACCCAGCGCATCCTTTATTACAAACCAGTAATTTCTTTAGTGATGGATTAAGTAATCACTGCTTAGAAGTAATAAAAGATGGTATTCCTAAAACCCTTTTCTACAGTCGTTACTGGGCGCAACAGCAAAACACATTACCAACAGGCTATTTATTTCCAATTGTAATGCAAGGCTCAAATCAAAGCCTTAATGATTTAGTTAGCCAAACTGAACGAGCAATATTAGTTAGTCGCCCTTGGTATGTACGTTTTGTTAATCCCAAAACATTAGAAGTTACGGGAATGACTCGCGATGGGACTTTTTGGATTGAAGATGGAAAAATTGCTTATCCTATTAAAAACTTGCGCTTTAATCAAAATTTACCAGAGATGGTCCATGTCCTAAACGTTCTGCCAAAATCACTAAAGAAGCATCAGCTAAATCCATTGGTAGATCTGCATATTTTTCCATCAGTTGAGCAATCTTTACTCCATGCTCAGGTTCTAAATTAAAAACTGTGAATAATCCTTGATTGAAGCTATTAATAAAAGCAATTTGAGCCTTAACTCCCTTACGAGTTAGCAATATATAACAGGTTTCTGTAATCACGCACCAGGTATTAATTAAGGGTTAGTTGTATTTTTTGAGAGCTTGTTTAGCAGTTTCATGGTAGGTATCTTTTTGATCTACAAGAGCTAACCAAAACCCTGTATCAACGATGATCATACTTAGTGTTTAATCCTTCAGCTAGAACCTGTTTATAAGTTGTGGATAAATTTTCTTCGGCTGATACACAGCCAATTAAGCCAATTTCCGAGAATTTTTCATATATGCTTTTTTCTGGAGATTGATTTTTTGGTGTTATATCGTTTTCCCATCAACGTGCAACAGATCTGCAAGTAGGGGCGGGTTGACAGATAAATATTTAGTTGGATAGATAACTTTTCAGAACCCGCCCAAATGCCGATGTGTAGTATTTTTATGGAAAATTGGTATTAATTTTGGATAACGTTTTTTGAGGATTTCAATAAAATCTATCAGTAAGTTTTGGGCTTCTTCTGGTAAGTCTTGAATATCCTGTTGTAGTTGTTCTAGAGTAAGCATAAGTATTTTTAGGGTTTATGGAATATAGTTATTTTAATGCCCTATTTATAGGATCACCTGATGTTGCAATACTTCTGCCCTGACCAAGATATCGGGTTACTTATTTAATCTCTTTATGCACTACAAAATGAAATGCGGAATGTGGGATGTAATGGTATTCCCTTTAACCTGCATTAGCCTTTAAAATCATTTTCCAAGTTTGAGTTCCCACAACACCATCTGCTGTTAATTTATTAGCTTTTTGAAACTTTATTAGCGCAGTTTGAGTTTGTGAGCCAAAGTAACCGCTAGATTGCCCTTTAGAGTATCCTTCTGCTTTCAAAAAGTCTTGCACAATTTTTACAAGCTTTCCCTGACTACCAACTTTCAAACGTGGAACTGTTTGAGGTGTATAGCAGATAGTACCGCTAGAATCTTGATGACGAGGACACACGGGCTGAATCGCATAATCTCCAGGGTTAGCTAAAGCACTATTGCTAGTTATCGCTATAGAACCTACTGATGCAGAAAGGCTAAATAAAGTTAATGCTGTTCTCCAAAGTGCTTTGTTCATTATTCGTTTCCATAAAATTTTAGTTTTGGCTTGATAGTAAACACAATTTCACTTAGAGAGATTCCCGAAAGTCTGATTTTAGTTACATATCAACATCAATATTTAAAATTGTTATCTAAAATTTCCTACTTTAGTGATGATCCCAAGGCAAATTAGGTAATATTGCGGTAGTAATGTCCCTCAATATTAGGGAAGATACATAGTTACGTAGGTATCTATTTTGCGTACTTACAACAATTTATCAAAAAACCTTGATCTGCACGACAACAGATTTTTTAAAGGAAATATATGATGAAAAAAACTAATCAAAGCTTGGGATTTTACTCGTTTCTATCTGAGTTACCACATCCGAAAAGCTACAAAGGCAAAATCATGTTGGTTGCCTTTTTAGGAACGCACGTACCCCTTTTATCTCTATTACTACATTTTTTACTCTCAAATTCATTTTCCCTGGATATGACGATCCGTGTACTGGCAGTTGCACTGGTAGCAACGTTGGTCGGGACAGGCATTACTCTCTATGTATTACATAAACTTTTAGCACCTGTAATTTTGACATCTTCCGCCCTGCGAAAATATTTCAACCAGAAACAACTTCCCTCTTTGCCAACTAAATATACTGATGAAGTTGGTAGTTTGATGGCAGATACAGTACAGACACTTAACAAACTCGATCAAGTAATTGAACATCTAACTAATTATGATAATCTGACAGGTTTGCCAAATCGAGTCTTGTTTACTGACCGTCTCCAGCAAGCTTTATCAAACGCTGAAGGAAAAAATCGCTTGTTAGGTGTCATCTGTTTACACTTGCCTAACTTCCGAGAAATCAACAATGCTTTAGGCAGTGGTGTTAGTAGTCAATTACTTAGAGTAGTTGCCCAAAAACTAAATGCTCATGTTGGTCGAACTGATTTGTTGTGTCATCTTAATAGTAATGAATTTGCGATCGCACTTCCTGACCTAACTACCTCAGAAGAAGCTATACCCTTCTGTCAGTCTCTCCTACGTGAGTTCGCATCACCTATATCCATACAGGGAAATCAGTTACACATCCAAGCTAATCTTGGGATTGCAGTTTATCCCTTTGATGGAGATAACATTGAGCAACTATTGCAAAATGCCGATACAGCAGTAGATGAAGCTAAACGTCGCGCACCTAACTCTTATCAGTTTTTTGGAACTGAGATGAATGCTCAGTTACAGGAACGGTTAGTTTTAGAAACTCAATTGCGCTATGCACTAGAACGTAATGAATTGCAATTGCATTATCAACCACGAGTTGATGCCAATTCCGGTAAAATTCTCGGAGCAGAAGCATTAATACGTTGGCAAAATCCTGAATTAGGTTTTGTTTCTCCAGTTAAATTTATTCCAATAGCCGAAGCTAATGGTTTAATTATTCCCATTGGAGAATGGGTATTACGCACCGCCTGTAATCAAAACCGCTTGTGGAAAGAAGCCGGACTGCCACCGCTACGGGTAGCCGTCAATTTATCTGCTCGTCAGTTAGCGCAACCAAATCTTGTCGATTTAGTTGCCCAAATATTAGCAGAAACAAACTTATCTGTAGCTGATCTAGAGCTTGAAGTTACAGAAAGCCTAATCATGGAAAATGTGGAACATTCCATTAAGGTTTTACACCAATTACATGAAATGGGAATTACCCTGGCACTAGATGATTTTGGTACAGGTTACTCATCATTAAATTACTTAAGACGTTTTCCCATTGACATTCTCAAAATAGACCGTTCTTTTGTAAATAACGTTGTTGTTAACCAAGAGGATGCAGCAGTTACAAACACAATTATCAATTTGGCAAAAGATTTACACTTACATATCACTGCTGAAGGGGTAGAAACAAAAGAACAGTTTGAATATTTACAAACAAAAGGTTGTGACGAAATTCAAGGCTACTATTTTAGTAAACCTCTTCCTAGCTCTGCTATCACTGAATTGTTGCAGAAGAACTACCAAAGTCTGCAACAAAAAGTTGCTGCTTAACAGACATCTCCATAAATGAATGTAGAGACACGCTATTGGCGCGTCTCTACATTGTTTCTAGGTAACAGACCTTTAATTTTTAGATGATATAGCTCTCTTCAGCATAGCAGTTGACAACTTGTAGGAGTAAAACCTAAACACAACAATGAAAAATTAAAAGCTAACCGCTAATTGCTATATCTAAGCCAGAGATGCTGCAACTAAAAATAAGCTATCTACCAAAATCGTACTTAAGACAGCACCAGAAAATGCCCACCAGTGGATTTGCTTTGTTCCTAGCGACCAAATACCGACACTTAATAATAGACTGACTAAAATACCAGCCCAAGATACCCCCCAGGGGGTTCGCACAAGCGCGATCGCATTTTGTAATATTGGTGTCGCTAAAGCTGGGTCAACTTGCATCAGTTCCCGCCAGTGGGGAATCACACCAGATATATAAAAATATAAGTCTGTAACTGCTGTGCCAAACAACGAACCAAGGTAGAAAAAGTTACCAACTTTTCCCCACCCACGCCACAGACACCATAAAACAAACGGTAAACCAATGGCTTCTACTGGTAAGTGGATTAAAGGTTCCCAACGCAACCATCCCCAATAAAGTGAACCAGCCAGCCAACTCCAACTAAACCCTAGCAGCAAGTCTCCCCACAACTGAGTAGCTGGACGTTTTATTAGTAATAACCCTAACCATACCCAAGCTGCTGTCAATACTAAACTCAGCAGTGGCAGTTCTCGCACCAATGGCGCTTGGACAAATACTGGCACAGAAACTAGAAAGCAGGCTGCACCAAATGCCCACCAATATTGACTAATATCAGTTTCCCACTCAGAAATGAGAAAGAGATTTTTTACTGGCTGGGTTGGGAAGCCAGATGTAGGAGATTTAGTAGTATTGCAGGTATCGTTAAACAAAATATTCTTATTTTTGTAAAGTTTCTTTACTTATCTTTAAGATATCTCAAGATAACACAGATTTATCCCCCCCCTGGGGATTGATTTAATCTTAGCTTAATTTTTTGGTTAACGGCGAAAAAATCTATAACAGTCAGCAGTCAGCTATACCTCTGGCACATTTTTGCAAGAAGCCTGATGATTTTGCTTAAATGAGCCAATATTGTTGGAACATTGGTTATGGTTTGGGAGTGAATTTTTGGAGGAAAATATGATCCGATCGCCACATCGCTTGCTTAGGCTGATGGGTATAGGCATAGCTAGTACTTTGCTAACATTAGCAACAGCAGAAGCGGGCTTTACCCAGCAAGGGCTTGAGCCAGTAACTACAACGACGGCGGGACAGGTCAATATTTTTCAGGCATTAATTCTCGGCTTAGTGCAAGGGTTAACTGAGTTTTTGCCGATTAGCAGTTCTGCTCATTTAAAGGTAGTACCAGTAGTATTGGGTTGGGGAGATCCTGGTAGCGGGTTTACTGCGGTGATTCAATTGGGCAGTATTGCAGCAGTTTTGTGGTTCTTTTGGGGTGACTTAGTTCAAATTACTACAGGTAGTTTACGTGCGATCGCCCAAAAAGATTACCAGTCCGACGACTTCCGCATCGCAGTAGGGATTATTTTAGGAACAATACCGATCGTTTTCTTTGGATTGTTAATTAAGAAATTTATCCCTGATTTTGATAACTCACCATTAAGGAGTTTAGGCGCGATCGCGATCGCCTCAATTTTCATGTCCCTATTGTTGGGAGTTGCAGAAAAATTTGGTAAGCGTAAGCGGAATTTTGAGCAATTGGGCATCCTCGATGGGGTATTAATGGGTTTAGCTCAAGCAATGGCATTAATTCCAGGGGTATCTAGATCTGGTTCTACCCTTACCGCAGGGTTATTTATGGGTTTAGAACGTGCTACTGCTGCCAGATTCTCATTTTTATTAGGTATTCCAGCAATTACCCTAGCTGGGTTAGTCGAACTCAAAGATGTGTTTCAAACAGGTTTAGAGGGTTCAGGGTTAGTTCCCATCATTGTTGGAGTGATTTCGGCAGGCGTTTTTTCTTATGTTGCGATTGCGTGGTTACTGCGCTTTTTGCAAACCCAGAGTACTTGGGTATTTATCTGGTATCGGTTAATCTTTGGGGTGTCTATTTTGGGTGCGATCGCTGCTGGATTTTTGAAAAATATCTAAACAATTATCAGTTATCAAGGCAAAATTTACTGATAACTGATAATTGCTAATTGATTCAGGTTTGGTCTTTTAACTTAAAAGTCCTCCTAATAATTGACTGCACCAAACTAGGAAACATCCGATTAGCTACGGCGGACATATTAGCAGAGCCTACCAAAACCTCAGACTTGCGATTTTTCAAAGCATCCCAAACAGCATTTGCCACATCTTCAGGTTTTTCTACCACAGGTACAGCAACTACCTGTTCTACCTGTTCACGACGCACTTTAGTATCTTCGTCATTCTTACCCCGAAAAATTGCCCGTTGCAAAAAATTACTTTTAATAATATTTGGATAAATTCCGCACACATGAATGCCTTTAGGTGCTAACTCTGAATGCAAAGCTTCTGTTAAACCTGTTACCGCAAACTTGCTGGTAGTATAAGGCGTTAAATAAGGAATAGGAACTTTACCCCCAATTGAACTGATATTAATAATTGTTCCACTACCCATTTGTAAAAAATGAGGCAACAAAGCATGAATTGTATGGATATATCCCCATAAATTTGTATCTATAGCCTGATGCCAATCACTGAGAGAAAATTCCTCAGCAGGGCCAGAAATATAAATACCTGCATTATTGACCAACACATCAATAGAACCATAATGTGCCAGTGCCTTTTGCACAAGTACATTCACTTGTTCGGCATCTCTCACATCAGTAGGGACAGTGAGTACATCACGACCAAGTGCTTTTATTTCTTGGGCTGTAGCTTCTAATTTGTCAGCCTGACGAGCCGCTATCACCAGATCATACCCTTTATTTGCCATCAACAAAGCTATTGCTTTGCCAATTCCTTCCGATCCACCTGTAATTATTGCTGTATAACCCATTTTCGCTATCTCAAGCTTATTATCTTACTTTTTTAGTGTCTTCAACCCTGGTTAGTAAACCTTCTTTCTTTTGTGAGATATTTATTAGCCAATTAGGGATGGAACATTTTAATTTTAAATGGCAAATCTAGCTAATTTTTATGCTCACCGTTGCTTCTATCATGAGATAGATTGACTAATTAAAATTTTTATAAATTAAAAGATTTTATTTGCTATAACTATTTCTAAAGACGTAGGCAAAACGTGTTAAACAGTTTGTAATAGATATTCTCTATTACTAAAGCAAAACCTCGCTCTTAAGAGGTGGATAATTTTTGCGACTAAAGACAGATAGCACCATCTAAACTGGTAGCTAGTATGTGGATATAACAAATTGTTAAGTAATGTAAAAGGTTGAAACAAAATGGAAACTCGCACTACTGATTTACCTCCTGTTGCTAACGCATATAACGGTAAAGATCGCAATGCTTTCTTATTTGGATTAAATCCTCAAGCCGAATTATGGAACGGACGTTTAGCAATGATTGGTTTCCTTGCTTATTTACTTTGGGACATCGCTGGCTACAGTGTTGTTCGTGATGTATTGCACGTGCTACCTCAGTACGTCGTTCGTTAAAAGTTAATTAACATAACTGTAGGGCTGGCGGATTTAGAAGTTTCTAAAACTGCCAGCCCTACAATTAACAATTACCTATATCATGTTTAATTTTCAGTTGAATTATGCACACCTACTTAAATTTATTTCAAAATAAGGATTTTCAGAGACTACATTTTCCCATAGGATGATTAGGACGTGGTAAGTATATATAGTATTTAGCTCATCAACCATTACTGGAACTTTAGACGGAGTAACAGCATGATCCAATCTCAGCAAGCAACAGCGAACCGCATAGAACTTACGTCAATGCTCAAAAGTGGAGGAACGTATTATACAGTTATTATTGCTTTTGCCATCTTATCAGTATGGGTATGCAGTATTGCAATACTAATGTCACTAGATATTTCCCAGCTACCTATTTGGGGGTTGCTAATTGCAATTACTTGGCAGACATTTCTCTATACAGGCTTATTTATTACTGCCCATGATGCCATGCACGGGATAGTATTTCCTCAAAACAGAAAGATTAATGATTTTATAGGTACTTTATTTCTCATATTATATGCTTACCTTTCTTATGAGGAATTAGAAAAAAAGCATAGGCTACATCATGGTCATCCAGCTAGTGAACTAGATCCAGATTTCCATGATGGCAGACATAAAAACTTTTTTGCCTGGTACTTTCATTTTATGCAAGAGTACTGGAATTGGCCACGATTTGTCGCTTTGGTTGCTACATTTCATACTATTAGCTACACGCTACCTATATCAGAAGTAAATCTTACTTATTTCTGGGTCATTCCTTCAGTATTAAGTTCGCTGCAACTATTTTATTTTGGTAGCTACCTACCACATCGGGAACCTAAAGAAGGATACAGTAATCGTCATAACGCTCAAACTACTCAATTGCCTGCTTTCTGGTCATTTATCACTTGCTATCATTTTGGCTACCATGAAGAACACCATGAATATCCTTATCTGTCTTGGTGGCAATTACCAAAAGCTTACAAAATGAATGCCAAGAGTTTGTAAAACTACTAAATAGCTAAATTTTTAAACTTTCAAAGTATTGTTTTTAATAAAGTTAATATTAATTGAAAGTTTTAAATAAATTGAATCTCTGTTTTTAATTAAAAACCCTAAAGTTTTTAATTGAAAAATTATAAGTATTGAAGTAATCAAATTCTAAACAATATATGCGCCATTTGCGATAAAAATTTTGACTTTTACTCATTGGTGTGTCCAATGTAGTTTAACTTGGCTTTATCTATTATTCCTGAAAGCTGTTAAGTACTTAATAGGTTTGTAAATTTTAAAAACAAAATTATTTTAATAAAGTTGGAATCAAAATTATGACTAATACACTTTTAGACAACCAGCAAATTGAGTTAGAAACCCGCAAATCTCGTTTGTGGATGCCAGAACAGGTATTATTTACACCTGCTGCACTTGCTGAACCCTGGGGACAGAAAATTAAACAGCGAGTGGAGTCTTTAGATTTGCCTATTCAGGAATTATCTGCAAATAGAATAACTGGTGTACGTGGTGAAACAGAACGGGAAACTTACAATGTAGCTAAACGTACTCTTGCAGTTGTTAATGCGCCGCCTTCTGCTTTTAAACTTAGTCCTATTCCACCTTCAGCCGACTGGCAGTTTCACCTAGCAGAAGGATGTCCAGCACACTGCCAATACTGTTATTTAGCAGGTAGCTTGCAAGGGCCTCCATTAATTCGTGTATTTGCTAATTTACCTCAAATTTTAGATAATTTAAAGTCCTACGAGCGACCAAATGAGGAAAAAAGTTTTGAGGTAAGTTGTTATACTGACCCGTTAGGAATTGAGCATTTAACCGGAAGTTTGGCTGAGTGCATTCGCTATTTTGGCACTTGCAATGATGGTTATTTACGTTGGGTTTCTAAGTTTGATGCGGTAGAACAGCTACTAGATTTACCGCATAATAATCACACACGCTGTCGTCTTAGTGTGAATGCTGAATCGGTTTCTGGTCGTTTTGAAGGTGGTACAGCGCCAGTAAAATCTCGGTTGCAAGCTTTACGAAAATTAGCATTACCGCGATCGCAAGGTGGTGGAGAATATCCAGTAGGTTTGGTAATTGCACCAATTATGCTGCTTGATGATTGGGAGTTGCATTATACTGGCTTATTTGACTTAATTAGTGAAGCGATTAATTTTGAGTGTGATTTAACTTTTGAGTTAATTTCACATCGTTTTACACCTGGATCAAAAGAAGTATTGCAAACATGGTATCCAAGCTCAAAGTTGGATATGAATGAGGAAACGCGCAGTACTAAACGTAACAAGTTTGGTGGTACTAAGTATGTTTATGATACAGATACGATGAAAAAGTTACGTCGCTTTTTTGAAAGTGAAATTAAACGGCGTTATCCTTTTGCCCGTATTCTCTATTGGACTTAATTAGTTTGTTGGAATTAGAACTTCAATAGACATCTAGAGTATACCCCTCTCCAGCCCTCCCCTAATTAAGGGGAGGGGGCAAGACAAGATTTATTGTGAGTTCTTCTTCAACTTCTAGCCCGCGCAGGCGGGCTTTGTTAGTGTAGCCCCAGTCTTCAGACTGCGGGAAAAAAAGGGGTTACAGATGCGGATTTGGTATAATTCCTAATTATAAGGATATCTTTGCTCGTCAGCGATCGCGCTTATCTTTCTGGAAAACTATAAAATGTTGCTGAGGTAAAAACTCTTGTGTTTCTTGCCAAACTAAACCTACTGCTGACATCTCTTTTTTGATCTGCTTAACAGTCATTTTATGCAACCCTTTAATCAGAATAAAGGGATTTTCCTTTCGATACTCAACTAAAACAACCCGTCCATTTGGTTTAAGTGCTTTAACTACCTCATCCATCATTTCATACGGATATTCTAGTTCATGATAAACATCTACCATCAAAGCTAAGTCTATACTTTCTGGAAGTAAATTCGGCGAAGTAAGATTAGCTAAAATAGGCTGTACATTAGTAATATTTTTCTCCTGCTTGAAAAAATCAATAATTTCTAGCATTTCTGGTTGAATATCTACTGCTAAAACTTTTCCTTTTGTCACGTACGGAGCAATCATAAAGCTAAAATAGCCTGTTCCTGCTCCAATATCCGCCACGACATCAGTTAATTTAAGGTTGAGAGCTTTAACTACTAAAGAAGGCTTTTCTTCAACTTCGCGAGTAGGTCTTTCTAACCATCCTGCGCCCTGATGCCCCATAACTTGAGCAATTTCTCTACCTAAATAAAACTTGCCAATACCATCAGGGTTATGAATTGTTCGTTCTTGGTATATATAATTAGATTGAGCGATCGCAAATGCTTTATCTGTCACACTCGGTACTATCAAACCTAATGTAACTAAGACGATTAAAATACCTACTTGTAAAAAATAAGTTTTTAGTTTATTGGCAATTATTTCTTTCATAGTTTCAAGGATATTTTTTGTTGATGTAGTTAAAATTTCGGCAAATTTTACCGAAAATAATGGCTCTACAAGTGAAGTTGATTACAGGATTAGGCGTTGCTGAATCAAGGTATGAAAGTAAAAATTTAATAATCTGAAGTATTGGTTATTTAATAGTTTAGCTATCGCCAATAAATATAAATCATACCCAAAGTCAGCAACGCCCAGGATTAATTATACTTACGCAGGTTAATTACCTCAGTTCCTCATGCTGAAACTTAAAAAAATACCCCAAATTCTCACCAGTATTGCGCTCACCAATATTTTTCCTTATACATTTACTCAAAACGCTATTGCTGGAACTTCACCGAACCAAAGCATTCGGATTAATTATGTTCAAATCGAATCAACTTTGGTAGCTGAGGCGCTCAATGGTTATTTAGAAGTACCTGACAAAAACACTACCGTTTCTGCTTATGGCGGTAAGATGCGGTTATATGATGTCCACGTTGGTAGAATGATTGCCTTAAGCCATTACTTCCACTGCAAAAAACCCTATATTGGAGGAATTGAAAAGGTAATGGGTTGGGAATATCGAGCTTGGAACGGCAAAATTAATATGGGGACATTGACGGGGTGACAACCCCGTCAAAGACAAGACTGAATAAGGGATGCAGCTTTTAAACCTCTGTAAAAATTTAAGCTTTTATTTGGCTTTAATCTCATTAACTCGCAAACATCTTTAGTGCATGAAAGAAAAATATCTAA